>CASFML010000053.1 GCA_949295795.1 uncultured Gammaproteobacteria bacterium
GCAGGAGATACGGCACTCGAATAAACAATCACATCAGCATTACGTATATGTTTTTCATGATGACCCAGTTGGATCTGAGTACCCAAATTTCGTAGGTGTTGTATCATGGCATTTTCTTGAAGATCAGAGCCAGAAATTGTATATCCTTCATTTAATAAAATTTCGGCAATGCCACCCATGCCAGCCCCACCTATTCCGACGAAATGGAGATGTCGTATACGTCCCATTTGATGGTCTACAAAAGGGATTTTCATTATTTAAGAACCTATATTATATTGAATAAGGAGGCGTATTGTTGCACTAGTTGATTAGACTCTTCAACTCTTGCGTTTACTCATTGCACTGTAAAACGGCAAAGTTTTCGAATTCTATGAAAGATCTATCCCTTTATATAGCAGTTTTTGAGTAAGATGCTTAGTTTAAAAAACGAGCTATTTATCGACTTTAAATCCAAATTGGGTTAAGCGATATTCAAAATCGATGCGCAACAATAAAGCCAGCATAATGCAGGTCATGAGTAAACTGCTGCCACCATAGCTCATCAAAGGAAGTGTTAATCCTTTAGTAGGTAATACGCCAGTATTGACACCGATATTAATCATGACTTGTAGAGCAATATTTAAACCAATGCCATACGCTAGGTAGGCTGAGAAACGCTGGCCAATATTAAAACAACGATAGCCAATGTATCATGCTCGCCAAACTAATAATGAAAATAATAAGATCAAAAATAATCCGCCAATTAAACCGAGTTCTTCGGTGAGCACAGCAAACAAAAAATCAGTATGGGCTTCAGGAAGGTAAAATAACTTTTGGATGCTTTCACCAAGTCCGACGCCAAACCAACCGCCTCGACCGAAAGCAATTAATGATTGAGTTAATTGATAGCCCGAATCAAATTGGTTAGCCCACGGATTAAGAAAGGTGGTTAGGCGTGCTAAACGGTAAGGAGAACTTACCGCTAATATACCTAAAATAATCGCTACACCGCTTAACAAAACAATAAATTGCCAAATTCGTACGCCGGCTAAAAATAACATGCCTAGGCTAGTTACCAAGATGACTGTAGCGGCTCCAAAATCAGGTTCCCGCAGTAATAAAAAGGTAATGACAGCAAGCACTATTAACGGCTTAAGAAAACCACGAATTTGATTTTGTACTTGTTTTTCTTGGCGTACTAAATAACCTGCCAGATAAACAATCATGGTTAATTTGACAAATTCAGAGACTTGCAATCCAAAAGGACCAAAACCTAACCAACGCATACTCCCATTAACTTGTCTTCCGATCCTGGGTAATAAAACTAAGAAAAGTAATCCGACCGTCAAGATGAGTAATGCAAGACTAATTTGTTGCCAATAAGAGGTTTTTATTTGTACTACAATTATTCCAGTAGCGATACCTAAGATTAAGTAAAACAGTTGATGGAAAAAAAAATGGAAAGATTGACCATATTGATGTTCAGAAATAACAATGGAAGTTGAAGCGACCATCAATAGACCAAACGCAAGTAGAGTAGTAATGACGATGAGCAACCAGCGATCGTACAAAACGATGGGAGTAACATCCGAATTGCTGGATTTTGACATATCAATGGATTCCTCGGGCTAAATCGCTAAAAACATTACCGCGTTCTTCATAATTTTTAAACATATCCATGCTGGCACACGCGGGAGATAAAAGGACAATATCGCCTTGTGTAGCAGTATGGTGAGCTAATTTGACAGCTTGCGCCAAATCTGTGGCCAGATCGATGGCGGTACTATTTTCTAGCGCAGTTTTTAATAAGCTGGCGTCTCTGCCAATTAAGATCATCTTTTTAACATAGCGCTTTATGGGATCACTTAACAAGGAAAAGTCGGCAGCCTTGGCTAAGCCACCGGCAATTAAAATAATTTTACCTGAAATGGCTGGACCTAATCCGTTTAACGCGGCGAGTGTTGCGCCTACATTAGTTGCTTTAGAATCATTATACCAAGTCACACCTTTATGCTTTTTAATCCATTGGCAGCGGTGGGGTAAACCTTTAAATTGGCACAAAGCAGTTAACATTGCCGATAGTTCTAATCCAATGGCGCGTCCAATCGTTAAAGCGGCTAAGGCATTGGTCCAATTATGTTTTCCCTTAATAGGAATCTTTTCAACAGGTAATAAAATTTTATTACCCTCTGTAAGAAAGGTTTTTTGATTAACAACCTGCAAGCCAAATTCTTTTAAGTTAGATTTTAGTGGGTCTAAACCAAAACTGATTACTTTTTTTGCTTGATACTTAGGATAAGTAGGAGAATCTTCTCGATTCCATAAAGCAATTTCACAATTTTGATAAATCCGTTGTTTTGCTTGTATATAAGCGGCTAAGGTTTTATGTCGATCTAAATGATCGGGGCTGATATTAAGTATGCTCGCTAACTTAGGATGTAAACTGTAAGTAGTTTCTAATTGAAAACTAGAAATTTCGAGCACATAAAAATCAGGTATCGGTTCATCAAGTAAATCTAATACGGGTTTGCCGATATTTCCTCCTACGGCAACCTTTAGCTTTGCTTGATCGATCATCTTGCCCACTAAACTTGTTACCGTGCCTTTAGCATTGCTGCCGGTAATCGCGATGATCGGTGCAAGAGCTTGTTGGGCAAATAATTCAATATCCCCTAAAGGTTTAAGATTATATTGTTGGATGGCTGTACTGAGGTTTTCTTCATTGAGATCAACGCCGGGACTGACAATCAGCTCCTTACAATTTTGAAAATGTTTCCGATCAAAAGCGCCTAAATGATAGACCCTCTGTGGAAATGCTTTTTGAAATTCCGATAATTTAGGGGGATCTAGGCGACTATCGAGAAGCGTAAAAGGCAAATTTAATCGAGTAAAATAACGTGCACAGGAAAGTCCAGTTTCACCTAAGCCAATGATCAACCGGACGTCGGGATTAGAGTATGGCATCAATGATTCCGCCTCCCAAGCAGATCTGATCCTGATAAAAAACTACAGATTGACCCGGTGTAATCGCTCGCTGAGGAGTTTCAAATTCTACTTGGTACTTATCGTTGTCTAAAGGTTTGATTAAACAAGCTGTTTCTAATTGTCGGTAGCGAGTCTTGGCTGTGCAATATAATGAGCTTGTGGGGGGGGCATCGTCGATCCAATGTAGTTGTGTACAGACTAAAGCGGGTGCAAATAATTTAGGATGATTATGACCTTGTACTACTATTAATGTATTGCGTGCGAGTTGTTTATCGGCAACATACCAAGGCGACCCCTCTTTAGCTTTTTGACCACCGATACCCAACCCTTGTCGTTGACCCAGTGTGTAATACATCAGGCCATCATGTTTTCCAATAATTTCACCGGTTAGAGTTTCTATGTTGCCAGGTTGTGCAGGGAGGAAGGTTTGTAAAAAGTGCTTAAATTTACGTTCACCAATAAAGCAAATCCCTGTACTGTCTTTTTTAGTTGCATTTGCGAATCCGGCTTGATCAGCGATTTGTCGTACTTCCGGTTTGGTAAGATTGGCCAGTGGAAATAAGGTTTTAGCCAGTGGCTTTTGACCTAAAGTATACAAAAAATAGGTTTGATCCTTATTTTTATCGGCACATTTAAGTAATTGATAACTATTATTTTTATAAGATCTTCCTGCGTAATGACCGGTAGCAATAAAATCGGCCCCGCAATGTAGGGCATAATCAAGAAAGGTTTTAAATTTAATTTCTCTATTACATAGAATATCCGGATTGGGTGTACGACCTAATTGATATTCTGCTAAAAAATGTGTAAATACGCGATTCCAATATTCTGCTGCAAAATTAATAGTATGTAGTGGAATTGCTAATTTATCGCAGATAGCTTGTGCATCAGCAATGTCAGCGCTGGCAGAGCAGTAGTCTTCGGTATCATCTTCTTCCCAGTTTTTCATAAACAGTCCTTCGACTAGATAACCTTGCTTTTTTAGCAATAAAGCAGTTACTGAAGAATCTACACCTCCGGAGAGGCCAACTATAACCCGTTGTTTTTTCATAGGTGCTTTTTTAAATGAGAGGTTCAGTTATTCTGTTGAGTATCGAGGGTTAATTTACCTGCATTTACGCTAACTTTCTAGTTATTCAAGCAAAGCAAAGAGGGAGGTGCCTGGGCTACTCTCGTTCTGTAGAGCAGCTCATTCCTTTAGGCTTTTTGTGAAAGGCTAGATCTTTCTTTAGCAAATTATGGCTTTACTAAATTTTTATAGTCTTTTTTGATATTGGCTTCATCATGCGGAGGAGAGAAAATGGCTACTAATTTAGCTTCAGGATTGACTAGATATAAAGTCCCACTATGGTCAATCTGATAGTTGTTGTCGGAAGCTTTACTTTGTTGAGCTTGGATATAGACGACTCCCATTTGCTTGCTCAATTGACGGATTCCAGCAGATGGTCCCGTTAGACCGATAAAATTAGGATTAAACGCTTTAACATACGCGTTTACAGTTTTTGCTGTATCTCTTTTTGGGTCGAGCGTTATAAAGATTACTTGTGGTAACGGAAGTTTTTCAGTTTTTAAATCGGTATAAAGTTGAGTCAGCATTGCCATGGTCAATGGGCAAATGCTTTGACAATGCGTAAAGCCAAAAAACAGTAAGCTGTAATGACCTTTCAAATTATGGTTAGTAAAGGGTCTTCCTGAGCCAATAACGAGATGAAATTCCGGTATGGGTTGAGGTTGATCGATGCTAGTTCCCGCAATGGGCTGCGTTATTTGATTTTTTACAGAGTGGCATCGATTAACACCTAAGCCTAAAACCAAAGCGAGTATGGCAAAAATAATAAAGGTTAAAAATCGTTTATTAGAGACAGGGCAGGTCATTAAATATTCCTCATTAAAGAATGGTCCATGAACAAACACGCAAACAGCATGAGCAAATAAAAATTTGAGTAATGAAAGGTTTTTATCGCTGTTGACGGTTTAGTTTGCTTTAATAAATTTGCAGTTGCAACAATAAATCCTGTATTTAATAGTAAAGCAGCCACTAAATAAAAGTATCCACTCATGCCTATACTAAAAGGCAGGAGGCTAATAGCACTTAAAAGTAGCGTATACAGAAAAATTTGCTGCTTAGTAAAAGTGATTCCATGGGTAATGGGTAACATGGGTAAGTTTGTTTTGACATAGTCGGCATGTCTTGCAATTGCCAGTGACCAAAAGTGTGGTGGTGTCCAAATGAAGATAATTAAAACGAGGGTTAAGCCACCAGGATCAATGTTCCCCGTTACAGCTGTCCAACCTAACAAAGGCGGTGTTGCACCGGCTAAACCACCGATGACGATATTTTGCACAGTATGTTTCTTTAAATAGAGGGTATAAATAAACGCATAAACAATTAAACTTAAAAAACTTAAAAAACAAGTTAATGCATTACTTGAGTATCGAATCAAGACTAAACCTAATAAACTAGATGTGAGTGAAAATAATAAAACATGCTTAGTTGAAATCTTTCTCTGTGGTAACGGGCGTCGCTCGGTCCGATTCATTAAGCTATCTAGACGAAATTCTAATAAGTGATTCAGTGCACCTGCCGCAATGGCAACTAAACCAATTCCAACTAAGGTAAGTAAATTTAATGACAAAGAAACGGGTTCCGTAGTAGCGAGTGACATTCCCACCCAAACAGTTATTAACATTAAACAAGTGACGCGCCATTTCCCAAGCTCTAGATAAATTAAAGTCTTATTAAGTAATCGAGTAGCAAAATTTTTAAGCATGTTTTTCCTTAAGGTTTTTAAATTCCTCCATCAAGACCAAAAAATTATACGAGAATAACTTTACGAAAGGTAGACTTTTAACAAGAAATAAAATTAAATTTATTCAAGATTATTTATAGATCTTAACAAAGATTTAAAATAATTAATTTAGTTATTTTAAATTTATTATTTTTTTTAAATAAATTAAAAAAATAACTAGACAAAATTATTTTATTGATGATAAATTATCTGCGATTAAAAATTAAATGAAAAAAATCATTTAATCAATATGAAAATAATAAAAAAGGGGTTTGATTTATGTCAATTATCTATCTAGCTACGCTTAAAAATTCAATATCTGAAAATAATTTTAAAGAAAAAAAATATAATTATTTAGTAATAAAAGAACATAATTATAAATTAAAAAAGCTACTCGGAAATCCAAAACCAATTAGTGTTGATTTAGTTGAAAATTACGATCCCTCAGACAAGTATTTATTATCTTTTAAAATAGAGGACTATCAAAGTAAAGGTCTTCAAGAATATATAGATTCTAAATTTAAAGAATTTACGCAAGATACTAATATAAATAAAGAATCAATAAGTAATTTTTTCAAGTTTTTAGAAGCTGACGGGATTTATCAGTTTGAAGCGTTATTATCAAATGAAAAGTTAAATGAGCCATCAGCTCCAATTAAATTTCCGGAAATATTAAACAAAGAAGTACGTGTATCATCTCAAAATCTTCTTGATGCAGAGCGTGGTTTCAGTCCACGAAGTCGGTCCAATTCATTGAGTGAAGAAAAAACTGAAACTGAAAGTTTAAGCAGAGCAAATTCATTACCTAAACTATCGGTTGAGAGTTCTAATATAAACTCAATAGAATCTTCAACATCTTCTCTAGAATCGCTCGAAAACGAAGCTCCAAAATTATATAATGTTCAATTAGGTCAAGCAATTCAGTCTGTTTTTTTTGAGAAAAACCAAACTTTATTGAATATAAATGAACATGGATTGGGTCTTCAAAAAGGCTATTTCAACGGTCAAGAAAAATCTATATATTTGTCGCAAATTTGGCAAAAAGCTAAAAAAATAGATCTTGATAGTCGCGACTTACTTAATAATTCACTAAGTACTGTAAATAAAGAAAAACTGCAAGACGATATCTACAAACTACAAGAATATATTAACGAGAAAAAAATTACAGATGTTTTATCAAGTTATCGTGGTTTTTCTTTATTAAGATGTTTTGCTACGCTTTGGGGTGGCGGAAAAGTTAAAAGTATCGAATATGTCGAACAATTACAAGATCAATTAGATACTTTAACCAAAAATATTTCTGAGATTAGACCGGCTGCTTAAAAATTCTAAATAAGGGTAGATTTTTTTCTGCCCTTTATAAAAATAATAACAAGAGGGTAATATGATCCCACAATTTGAATTGCTGTCTAAAAGCCAAATCTCACTAGAAGCATCTGAAGAAAGGTCAAGAAAATTAAATGATCTATCTGTAAAAATTAAAGAATTAAAAAGATTTTGTGAATATACAGAAATAACTGTGCTTTTAACTGAATGTGAAAATTTTCTTTTGGATCCAAAAAACATCTATTTTGCGGATGTATATATAAATAAAATTAACCAATTAATTTTTTCGTTATCTCTTCCTGTCAAAAATAAGATTAAACAGTTAGAGTTTTTAATGACTCTTGTCGAAAAATATTTTGACAAAATCAATATTAATAGGATTAATAATATTTTTGATGAACACAAAAATAAATTACAAAATGAACTTGATGCTAACATAATAAATAAAGAAAATATTAATGAAAGTTTAAATGAATTAGATCAATGCTTGACAATAGAATTAAAAAAAATTCAAGAGCAAATACTTGTTTATTTTCAAAATAAAGAAATTAGTAAAGCATTTGAAGAGTATAAATCGCAAGTTATTGGATTTTTAAATAATAACGATGAAAAAATTAAACAAAAAGATGTTAATGAATTTTTTAATCATATAGAGTTTCTAGATAGCTCAATTAAAGATTTTGAAGTGTCGTATCAACAATTTGAAGCTAGATTAGCTTGGATAGATTACTACGAGAGGGAGTTTCAAGCTATTAATCCGAAACTAATAGATTTAGATGTAATTAATGAAAAAAAGGTAGAAATTCAAGATTTAATTAATGACCTTAATTTATTTAGTCATAAGGAAAATTGTTTCGACACTTTAGATAAAAAAATATCTTTGCTAGGAGAAAAATTAAATGAATTATCTCAGTTAAATTATAAGAATTTTCATGAACAGCACAATCAATTTATTGAGCGCTTGAAGAAAACCAAAAACACTTTAACTATGCATGTAGATAAAAAATTATCTCAATCAACGACTATGCTTGCCAAAGCAAAGCGTGAAAAGATAAATGCTATCAATTTGAAGATTAATTTATTATTAGAAACTGTAATAAATCTGGAAGACAGTGCTTTAAATGAGAAAATAACTGATAACATCTCGGATCTAAAAATGATTATCACTGATGCTAAAAATATTTTATTTGAATATCGAGGTATCTCTTTGTTACGTTGCTTTGCCACGTTATGGGGTGGAGGAAAGGTAACCAGTCAGTTGCTAGTTCAAACCTTAGAAGAACAGTTAATTGATTTGCAAAGCAATATCAATAGACTACAGGCTTAGTCTATAAATACTTGCTAAGTTAAAAGGAGACTTTTAAACTGTCCACTTTTTTATTCAAAGTGGATTAGTGAGAAGATGCGGATTTTTGATCTTGATACCCTATTAAGTTTTGCTTTCTATCCCGATGGTAATAAGAAACGCCATCGGAATAGCCAAGAATATCGTTTAAATATTGATCAATACAGCAAGAATGGTAGCAATGAGGTTAATAACGGCACAATTAAAGAACATTTGAAGAATTTAAAGATTTTGTGCTTAGGTGTAGCTGCTGAATCAGAAAATCCACAAAATAAGTTAGCTTCCGTGAAACTTCGAATAGAAGAAAAGAAGCAATATAAACTTAAAAAAGAATTTCAATCGCCTAATGAGTGTAATCCATTGCCTTTTATCTTAATTTACAAGAAGGAAGAAGGTAAAGCCCATTTAAAATTAACAGATATTTTAAATCCCTTTTATTTACAAGTTATGAGTTTATTTGAACAAAAAAACTTAAGGCTAAAAAAATATGGATCAAATAAAAGGCTTTTATCAATATTGAAAATAAATATCAAAATCAAGCTAAACAATTAGCTGAAAATATTTTTTGGAAAATAGAGGCTGACCTTTAGAAAGTAAATATAATAGGTTTATTTATAGATTCGTATTTCGTTAGAAGCGAATATAATGATCTTGTTCTAGTTGATACCAGGCCTGCCGATACGCTTCCAAGAAAAAGGAAGCATATTTAACAAGAGCCGACGGTTTGCGAGAATAATGTTTTTCAGGAAATTGTTGATTTAAATACTGAAGGCTCTATTATTGATGGTCCAAATTCCAATGATGAATCCTTTTTAAGTTATTTGTTTAACACTAATAAAAAAATTAGAGGGGGAGTATTATTAAAAAATATCCGTTTAAATTTAAAAGAGGATAACTCCGCTTCTTTATCAATTTAACCATTAAAATAACAAGAGATTAATAATGAAAAAAAGCTATAACTTTTATAATAATAATATTGCTTCTGTGTTTTCACGAACTTATAAAAAATTAGATAATCCTCAACGTTCAATGGTTCATTTGTTTAAAAAAATCGTTATAATGCTTTAAATGTCGATTTAAATAAAGAATTAACCCAAACAAAAAAACGGAGTAGCTTTATAAAGATTCTTACTCAATTTTTTTCAATAAAAGAAGAGCTTTATACCAACGGAACTAAAGTCTGTACCGATGAATTCATATTTGATAACCAATTTTAACTAAAAATTCAATATTTTTAGCTGTTATTTTGATAAACTAATATTTAATGTAATTAAAGTTAATAATAATAATGCGGCTATGGCATTATGTGCCATAGCAATAGGCAAGGGTAAAACCCACAATACATTTAAACTGCCCAGGATAATTTGTAAACCAATTAAAAACATTAAAAAAATTGCGAGATTACGTAAAAAATTTTTTCTTATGGCATTAAGTATTTTATAAATCAGTAAACTCAGGAAGACACTGGTGATTACTGCCATTATCCGATGACTCATTTGAATGGCAGTGCGTGCGCTAGGCGATAAAACTCCTCCTTCGTAATTAATATCATTATTTAACCAAAGATTAAAGCCTTCGGAGAAATTCATGGTCGGCCACCATTGTCCTTGGCACATGGGAAAATCAGGACAAACAAATGCTGCGTAATTAGCACTAGTCCAGCCGCCCAGAACTATTTGTATTATCAGCAGTAATAACCCTAAGGTTGCCCATGGTTTTAATTTTTGTTCCGATGATGAAGATTGTTTTATGGATAGTTGATTGAGGCGTAGTATTAGGAGCCAAAGCAGACTCAATAAGCTTAAGCCACCCAGCAAGTGAGACATAACCACTAAAGGATGTAAACGTAAAGTAACCGTCCACTTTCCTAACAAACCCTGAAAAAACAATAAAAAAAGTAAACTTGTAGCTATCCAGACTGGTTGTTGAGGAAGTTTATTTTTATAAATAATTAAAACAATTGCAGCAAAACATAATATAACTAAGGTTGCAGCCGCATAACGATGGATCATTTCTGGCCATGCTTTTGCAGGTATTAAGATTTGACCGCTATAAGGTCCGTGAGTTAATTGAATGGTTTGTTGAGGTAAGGTTAATTTTCCGTAACATCCAGGCCAATCAGGACAACCTAAACCTGCATCCTTCAAGCGGGTGTACGCTCCTAACTGTACGACAATGACAGCCAATAAAAAAGCAATATATAAAAAATACAAAGCTGATTTGTTATCTGTTAGCATTTTTTCATCCTGTTGTTGAAATTGTTAATAGACGCATCAAATCTTGGTAAATATCCTCGCCAGTTGCATCGTTCGGGTAATATAAAATAATTCTTCCAAAGGGATCCGCGATGAAATAAGCAGCATTACGACCGTTACTATTCAATGCAGAAAAAATTTTTTGGGCATGCCGTTTAGAGATGGTGTATTTTAATAAATCTCTATCTTTCTGTGGAAATAGATGAGGCGCTAATGGATTATCTGCTATAAGGATAAGACCATACTGTACTTGAGGACGGTATTTACCTAATGCCAATATAGTTTGGTGCATTCGATAAAGGTTTTTTTGGCACAATTCACGACAAGGAGAAGACATTAAATAAAATAACGACCAAGTCGGTTTAAAAGTAGCGAGTGTTGTTTTATTAGGAATTAATTTTAACTGTTGTAGATTTAAGTTTGTGGAAACAAGCGTTCCTTTATTGACAGTTTTCAAGTGTAACCAGGTCGGATTTTTATTAAATAATATAATGGCTATTATTAATGGCATTAAAAATATTAATAATAATGAGAAAATAAACAGATAATTAGTCGACTTTTTTTTCTTCATAAACGATGTAGATGCGTTAGGAAATAAACAATAAGTAACGTTAAACTTAAGCCAAACCATTGAAAGGCATAAGCATAATGTCGGCTAGCGGGTAGAACTATCGGTTGCCAATGAGGCGTAAAGCTATAAGCTGAATTGTTATTAATGACGATGATAAAAGGTTGAAAATTATTTTTTTTTAAAAATTCTGGATTGATAGTCTGTATTCTTTTTGGCCATGCCTTTTCATAGGTGGATTTAAAGCAAAAAGTTTTGCCAGGAAATACAATCAATCCGTGTAGGTTTATTTGATTATCAAAACTAGGTATTTTAGGGAGTTGTTTTCTATCTCTACCTTGGGGTACCCAGCCTCTATTGACTAAAATGATTTTTTGTCCGTCGTTTAATTTAAAAGGTGTGAGTATTTCATAGCCTACTTGATGTAAATAGATTTGATTTTCTAATAAAAAAGTATGTTGATTATCAAAATAGCCTTGCATAACGGCGGGTGAATAATTTTTATCTAATTTAAGCCCGTTTTTTTTATTTAAGTTGATTGGAGTTGATAACGAGCGTTGTAAAAAGACAGTTTGAATATGTTTTTTGAGATCACCTCGATGAATTTGCCATAGTCCTAAATAGAAGAGTAAAGCAAATAAAAAGATTACTATCAGGCTTGGAAAAAAACTGAGCACAAAATAATAGCTGTTAAAGCGTATATTGATAAAATTTTTTTTCATTTTTTAAAAAATACAAAAAAAACCCAAAACCCAGATTACCGCTAGGAAATCCCACCACCAAACCGCAGCGTCAAAGGAAAATGCATTTCTTTCACCCAAACTTTTCTTATAAAGCCGTATACATAGAATAAATAAAAATAAGAATGCAGCGATGACGTTTAACAAGTGTAAACCCAAGAAACCGATTAAAAAACTTCCATAAACGCCGCTTTTCAAAATAAGGTTTGCTTGAATAATCTGAATTAAATAGTAGCTTTGCGATATTAAAAACAGCAATGCTAAAAAAATCGCGCTAGTTAAGGTAAGACGACATAATTTATAACGCATTTTTTTAAAATGAAACCATGCGTCTGTTAAGAGCAAGGCACTTGATAATAAAATAATTAAATTAATGAGTGGAATTTGGCGCATGGATAATAAGCGGGGTGCGTTCGCAATCGTTGTAGAACTTGGTGGTTTTATTAACGGCCATTGTTTAGCAAAGTCTGGCCAAAGTAAATAATGGGTTAATTGCGATGCATCGCCACTTTGTCCGGCGAGCCAGGGTGTAATGGAGAACCGTACATGAATAATAGAACCTATTAATAATCCAAATAAAAATAATTCCGAGATTAAAAACCATAGCATTCCCCAACGAAAGGTTTTATCCATTTGTCGACTGTATAATCCCGCTTCACTTTCTTCAGTAACATTCCATAACCAGGCAGTTAGCATAAATACTAAGCCGGCAATGCCGACTAGAAATGCGACGAATCCACAATGCGTATCAAAGTTAAGTGAGCCGAAGGCTAAAAAGAGTAATGCCAGTGCACCTATTATCGGCCAGGCACTTTGTTCGGGTACATAATATGAAGAATCCTTATTTTTCATCAGTGTTTGTCCTTTAACATGATTGATTGTTTATTCTATACCAGGCTACTGTTTTGATTATAATCTATTGATTAATTTTTTAATTGATTAGTTTATTGGCAATAAATAATTATTACAAAAATAAATCAATTTCCTTTTTTAAGTACATAAGTTCTTATTTAAAATTAAATATTGTTTTTTAATATCCATTACACCTGCAAAAAAAATAGCTTTAATTTGGTTAATAAAATTAATTTTTTGCGATTGAATCGCTTCTTTTGGAGGGTATTTTTTAAGCAAAGCTTTGAGTATGGCGACTGTTTTTAGATTCGGTACTCCCGATGTATTATCCGGTTGAAAATGCCATTGAAATGCGCGTATTGCATCTTTAGTTTGTTGATCCAATAATCTTGTCGTTTGAACATTAAAGCCATAGGCGCGTAAATTATCTTGCATATTAGCAATATTGATTTTTTTATCTTTGGTTAATTTATTTAATATAATATTCACGTCTTGATCATTTGGCCATGCACCTATCCCTTGGTCTGCTAAGTATTTCCAAGGAAAACGGGGGCCTGGATCGGATTTTCTATCGGGAGCAATGTCTGAATGACCAATGATATCAACGGGTTGGATTTGGTAGCACACATTCCCTTTTTTGTCTTTAATTTCTAATTCTTTCATTAATTTTTTAAGTAACAAGACGAGCGTCTTGTACTGATGAGCAGTATATGCATCCCAGACTAATTTATCTTGTTGCTGTAATTCAAAGAGATCATTGATTTTAATAGTAAAAAAGGGGTCATATTGTTCGCGTAGCGTATGGGTGAAGTTAGTATATTTTTGGATAATATTTTTCGATACATATTTTTTGTAAATTCGATCAGCGCGTGGAGGAACTAAACCACGCATCATATCTTCAAGAAATGCAGAAAGTAAATTTTTTTTAATTAAAAAAGAATAAAAGCTTTTATCCTTTTTTATTTCCTGAGTAAGAAGAAATTTAATTTTATTTTCAATTTGATAAGGCCATAAAATCTTTCCTGAAGTTTGTTTTAACCCATATCCATAATTAACAATTTCAATCCCTATCGATGTATCATTGAGATGGGCACGGGTTTGCCAGTAGCTTTGACCTGCATGCCAAGCGCGATATTTTATAGGAACTAATTGCCATAAATCTGTACCATTAGATTTAGCTTCTTTAGGAATCAAATAATGCGCACTCACATCTCCTTGTTTAAGCACTCTTAGAGAATCTTTTTCGTCGGAAACCGTATAATGCAAGACTATAAATTTTATTCGTTGGTTATAATCACAATGATCAGCAGGGTTTGAGGTTATTACTAACGTTTTTTGTTTTATATGCTGATCTAATGAGGCAGAAAAAGTCGGATTGAATGCCTGTAAAAAAAAGGAAAAGCCTAAGCTTAATAAAACGTTAAATTTTGCTCGATTAAGATTCATCGCTTAACTTTAATAAAAAATGGAATATAAAATCTTATAAAACAAGATTAGGAGTATTTATTTACATTAACAAGTGATAAATGAATCGACAAGCTGAAATTTATTATTTAACTTGGAATATGGGCTAAAGATTGTGCTCCTAACTTTGATTGTTTACTATGGGTTGTATCAAATAAGGTATAGGCTAGAGTAATCGTATTAATATTTTTTGGTAAATGCGGATCAATATGAAATAAAACGGGCATATCCCGATGTTGGCCTGGATTAAAGGTTTGTTGGGTAAAGCAAAAACATTCAGTTTTTTTTAAGTAACGCGCCGCTAGCCCTGGAGAAACACTGGGAATCGCTTGTACAGTCATTGGTTGTTTTGAATTATTTTTTGCTGCAAAATAAATCAAAATATTTTCTCCTGGGTGTAATTGTATATGCTGAAGTGTCGGATAAAAATCCCAGGGAAGATAGTTATTGTTATTTGTCATAAATTCTACACGTATACTGCGCGATAAATCTATTTCATGGGAAGCTAGATAAGCATTTTTATCAGTTTTTCCATTAATTCCTAAATTTTTACAAAGTACATTATAAAGTGGAATCATAGCAAAGCCAAAACCAAACATACTTAAGGTTACAAAACACAGTGAAATTAAAATTTTTTTATTTGAAATTTTATCTGTGCTGGTTGACATGATTTTTCACTCAAATTTCGGAGGTGTAGTAAAACTATGTAAGGGTGGTGGCGAGCTTAGGGTCCATTCTAATCCTTCAGCGCCATCCCAAACCTGCGCACTCGCTTTTTTCCCCTTTCCACGTATGGATTGAATAATAATATAGAGGAAAAATAATTGGGCAAAACCAAATAAAAAAGCCCCTAAGCTAGCAATTGCATTAAAATTTGCAAATTGTAAGGAATAATCGGCTACTCGTCTTGGCATCCCAGCCAGGCCTAAAAAATGCATTGGGAAAAACGTCAAATTAACGCCAATAACCGATAACCAGAA
>CASFML010000054.1 GCA_949295795.1 uncultured Gammaproteobacteria bacterium
CCAGTTAAAGAGTCTAAGAATTCTTTGGTACCTGACTTGGCGATAGTACCAAGATTTGAGATAACCTCGTTTAAAGTCATACCTATTCCATTATCGGTTAACGTGATGGTTTGATTATCTTTATCAATAACTAAGGTAATTTTTGGTTCAGCATCTTCTTCATAGATCTGTGGGTTAGATAAGGCTTTGAAGCGAAGCTTTTCTATGGCATCGTGGGCATTGGAAATCAATTCACGTAAAAAAATTTCTTTATTTTTGTAAATTTTGTCTATCATTAGGTCTAATAACTGTGCGCTTTCTGTTTTAAAACCTAATGTTTGTTTTTCAACGGTAGTCGTCATAAATCCAATACCTCTTATGATAATAAATATGCCAATATGCACAACATGAGGGCAAAATTTTTAATTTCAAGTAAATTTACTCATAAAACAGGTATTTTTTTGATATTGTTAGTTGTTTTAAGGATAAGAGATTAAGAGGGTTCTTAGAGGCTAGCTAAATAGAGTATTTCTCTAAGTATAGTTTCTGAGCCAACAGTATAACCCAAATCATAAATTTCCTGAGGAGTAAGTTTTTCTAAAATCAATGGATTGTTGGCAATTTCTAATGCAGTTAATTTTTTTTGAGTAATTTGATTGGCCCGGGAAATTTCTAAAATAAAAATAGTTTGCTGGAGGGTATGATTATAATTTTTAGCTATAAGTTTATAATAGGCTTGGCATGGAAAAAGAACAATATTCCCCTTTTTTTGTAAAAATTTTTTATTCGAAGCATTTAAAATTTTTAATAAATCTAATGGCGAGAAAGATTTTAATAATTTTTTATCACTAGAAATATCCTTAGCATATAATTTTGAAATTAGATTTTTCCCAACTAGTTGTAAAGTAAATATTGTTTCTCCGCGGGCACTAATTTCTTCATCAATAATTCGTAAAGAAAAAGGATAGGCATTAGCTTTCTGCAGCATCTTATATTTCGCTTTAATTGTTGAAATAGTATTTTCTACATATTTGAAACTCAAGCTAATTACCTCCTAGTATTAAAATCATACTATCTATTGTTTTGTGATGTATTAATCAAAGGGGCCTGTTCCTCATTTTTTTTTACACCTATGCAGCAGGTAAAAAATTGAATTAAAGATTGGATAAGAGTTTTATTATTTTTTGAGGTAACTGCTTCAATAACTTCGCTAGTATTTGGATGAATTTCACAAAGATTTTCATTGTTTTTTGAGGTAAGTTCTCTAATAACTTCGCTATCTTTGGGGTAAATTGCACAAAAGTCATTAATTTTTTCTAAAGAAGGTTCTTTATAATGCTTTTCTACATCGAAACCCGGTTTACACAAACATGTTACTATTACAAAATCATTATCATTTGTTAAATCTTTAATTTTAGCACCAAATACCGTGCCTTTTTCTATTGTATGTTGCAGATGATCCTTATTTAAAGTAATGACTTCCATGGGTTGTTGATCGTTTAAAATATAGATAGAAATCTCTTTTCCTCCTAACCATGTCCAAGTTTCAGTAGTTTCCAAAGCGTGCAAACAAGAAACTTGTTTTCCTTTTAAAAGATAAAATATTTCAGTTTGACTTTCTAGATTTTCATTATTTTTAGTATTTATAAATTCTTTAAAATAACCATCTTCAGATGTAACTCCTTTAATGGTTATTAAACCAAATTTCTCAATTAATATATCAGTAGAAATTTTTTCGGGAAGTTGTGTTGCATTTTCTTTAATACTTTCTATGTGTATTCTTTCTTCTTCTTTTAAATATTTTCTAGAAAGTATTTCATCCAAAATTTCCAAAAATCTTATTTTTAACATGCTTAAACCTTATTTGTTATTAAAAAATTATTTAAATGGGTTAAAGTTAGTTTCGGTATCATAAACGTCTAATTGTTCTTCCATTTTTAAAAAACCGGTAATTAATGAAGCTGGCCATACTCCTAATAGGGAATAAAGTATTTCAATGGAATAGACAGATAAAATCATATATCCTAATTGTGAAAAATGTATATGACCACTAAATCCGAATAATATTGTGATTAAAACTAAAATAAATCCACCAATAGCGGATGATCCTAAACTGCGTAACCAAAAGTGTCTACCTTTCATTAATATTTTCCATTTTGAGATGATATAGATATTAATAAAACTGCTACTTATAACAGCCAATATTCCTGCTAATACAAATCTAAATATGGGATCTACTACTTGATTGTAAGATGGTTGATCATGCCAAAAACTTGGCGAGGGCAAATGAATAATTAATTTTATTGCAATAGAAAAAAATAATTCACAGGCCAATGTGATCCATATAATTTGTTTGGCAGCATTATATCCATATACTTCAGCTACTATGTCTCCTATTATATAGGTTAAGGGAAAAATAAGTGGTGCACCAGGAACTAGTGCGGGACCAAGAAATACTAATTTGTAGGCTACAACATCCGCGGCTAAACTAATCGTAATGTTTATCATTCCTAAAATAAGAATATATTGATTAATGTTTTTTGGCGCAGTTGCTTTTTTCATCCTCGGAATTAACATAAAATTTACTTTTTTTATAATTCATTCTTATTTGTATCACTGCACCTATAATTTTGTATAAATCAGAAAATGTAATAATTTCCGACTCATTACTTAAATTTTTTAGATAAGTTTTATTTTCATAAATAATTTTTTGCATAAGTTGTGGTTTGCATCCTCCTTTTTTATGCACAACTATAAAATCCCGATTGCGACCCTTTAAGCTAGGGTCAATTACCAACAAAGAACCCGCTAAAAAATTATTTGTATTATTACCTTTTAATACCAAGGCAAAACTATTTTCATGTAATATTACATCTCTAATTAATAAAGAGGAAAAGGCTAAGTAATTCCTATTTTTAGGAGTATTAAGAATATCCTTCCAGTGTATTAAAGGAACCGTTAAGCTATCGGTTTGTTTATTGCCTTTTTTTGGTAAAGCTTCTCTACCAGTTAATTGATCAAGCGATACAGAAAAATAATTTGCAATGGGAGCTAAAGATGCAAGCGTAGGATTATTTTCTTTGTTTAATTTTAATCGCTTTAGTGTCGAAAGAGGGATGCCGGTATGTTTATGAAGCTGATTAATGTTTATTCCCCACTTTTTTATTAGATATTCTAAAGTATTATTGAGCGTATGTTTAAAAGACAATTGACTAAACCTCTGCAAAGTCGCTTTTTCATAATTTACTATGCTTGAAATCACATTATCTCTATATATTAAAAGTAATATGACGCCAATAAATTAAACAAGATCCTTGCTAAATTATTTTTTTAAAACCTGAAAATTATGCCAGTATTATAATTTTAAATCAAATGTTTTAATTTGTATGATTTGGTTATTTTTTTTTGCAAATGATTCCATAAATGGACTATCATAAATTATAATAATTGACATTTGACTTTTTAAGTAAGGAGACAAAGATACGTGAATAAAAAAAAAATTTTATTAGTTGAAGATCAGCTTATTATTCAACGAGTGCATAGCATTTTTTTAAAGAAAATGGGTTATCAAGTTGATCTTGCGACAAATGGACAACAAACTTTGGAGATGTTTTCTAATAATGCTTATAGTCTTATTATTCTCGACGCTGGTTTACCTGATATACAAGGTGTTGAAGTTGGTAAGAAAATAAGAATTATAGAAAAAAATAATAAAGCAAATAGGATGCCAATAATTTTGTTAAGCGCATATCCTTCTAATAGTTTAAAAAAATGGTGTCAAGAAGCAGAAATAGACAATTTTTCGACAAAGCCTATCCCTTATAAAGATTTATATATAATTCTACAAAATTTATTTAACCAGAAAGCGGTTAATAATGAAATTTTTTAATGGCGAGTTTATAATTTATGTGTGTGATAAATGAAAAACCCCTGAAAATTTTAAAACATTTCCAGAGGTTTATTTATTTAATAGATTTTTTATGCTTAAAATCCCGAAATAGTCAGCAGAGCGAAAAATTTAAAATCTTACTTTAAATTAGCTAGGTTAACGAAATTTGCTGAAAATGTTAGAGGAGGTTCTTTTTCCTCCTTTTTTTCTGATGATGGCTCATGATTTATTACACAAGCCAATACCCAAGCTACCCCTAATTCTAGTCCTGCTAATACAACCCCGACTAAAACACCATCTATTATCATATTTGTCCCCCATTCAGTTGTTAAAATTTCTTAATAAATTTAGAAAAAATTTAATTTTGTTGATAACGAATTTAAAATGCTTTTAAAATCGTTAAATTTTTATCGAAAATAAATTCTAATTTCACAATTCCTATTAATTGATTCCCTATTTATATTGGACTTTTACTTGAAAAAGCGGTAGTGGGTCGAGAGGAAAGGGTTGTAAGAGGTTGGATAAGAAAGATGCAATTCAATGCCTATATCGATTTTCTTATATTTTTGTAAGTTAAATCTTAGGTAAAAGCTATTTGTACCCCATTGCCAATAAATAAAAAGCCTGCGATACCAAGTCCTAGTAATAATGGTTTGCCCCCTTTAACCCTAAATTCTTTTGCTAAAAAATCTTTTTTGTAACGTCCACGCCAGGCCATGAGAGAAGGAAGCAAAATAAAAAGTATTGCACAATAGATTCCGGCATAACTTAGTGCGCCAATAAAGGCTCCTGGATAAAATAGTACTACTGTCATCGGCGGTAAAAAAGTAGCTAAATAAACTATAACTCCACCTTTTCCTCGCTTAGAAGTACGTAAACCATCAGCCAAAAAATCAGATAGGCTTAATCCACTGGCAAGAAAAGAGGTTGCTAAACAAATAGAAGTAAAAATTCTAGTTAGGAAAGTGATTAATGAATTATTTAAGGTATTACTTAGTTGCATAACAAATTCACTCGTCGAGTGTTTTGAATGTAACATATTAATTAGTCCGTTATTTCCTTCACGAGGAAGTACGCCCATGATGCAGAGATCCCAAAATAAATAACAAAATAAAGGGATGAGACTCCCTATTAAGATAGCTTTTCGTAACTTAGGAATATCGTCTTTAAAATAAGTGCGTAGGCTAGGTATGATATTGGCAAAAGTAAATGAAGTTATCATCACTGTTGCACCGCTTGTTAAATAAAGTAAATTACCTTCTTTTAACTTAGTGCTAGAAATTGAGGGAAGAATAAATAAAATAAGTAAGATATAAATACTCAGTTTACTAAACATTAAACCCCGATTTACATAATCAACATAATGTATGCCTTGATAAACCACATAACTTAAAATAGCGGTAAATAGAAGGATAGATAGCCAATTAGGTATTTTAAATCCAAAATTAATTAATAAGCCATTAAGAAAATCGCCGCCACCAGCCATGTATGCAGCAAGTACAGAATAAAATAGCAAAAGATAACTTATCCATGCAATGGATTCACCCCAGCGCCCTAATAAAATCCTAGACATGGAAATAATATTAGTATTAGCTGGAAGCCATAAATTAACTTCTAAGACCAAAAAGGCGCTAGCAGTCATGATAAACCAACATAACAATAAAAGGACTAAAGAATTTGTAAAGCCTGCTTCGGCGGTTGCAATGGGAAGTGCCAGCATTCCACCTCCTATTGCTGTTCCTACTATGAGTAAAATCCCCCCAAGTAGCTTGGTATCAAATTTGTTAAACATAAGAAAGATTTAAAAATGCAAGTTAAGTTTATTTATGAGCTAAAAGTTAAACGTACAACAAACACTTTTATGACACA
>CASFML010000055.1 GCA_949295795.1 uncultured Gammaproteobacteria bacterium
TATATCGCTTAAATTATCCCGATGCAGATTATATCGATATTTGATTGAGTTTTTGACTATGTTGCTGTTCTCGCATCCTCATATATTAACAACTCGTTGCGGTTGGAGCTTCCAAAAACCTAATGAGTATTAAATTTTTTCAACTCATGGCAATAAAAAACCGGATGTAATGGGAAAACGTCGTTCTCGATTAAAAGCATGTGGTGTAATCTTAGGGCCAGGAGCTAATTGTCGACGTTTATATTCATTTTTATTTACTAAACTAACAATTCGCTGAACTATTTCCTTAGGGAACCCAGCTTTGATCATATCATCTACACTTTTATCTTGTTCTACATAGAGCTCTAAGATAGGATCAAGTTGAGTATAAGGTGGGAGGGTGTCTTCATCTTTTTGATTTTCCGTAAGTTCAGCGGTGGGTGAACGTGTTAATAGTCCATCAGGAAAGACACCATCAACATTGCGAAAATTAGCAAGCTCATAAACACGAGTTTTAGATACATCTTTGAGCACCGCAAATCCGCCCGTCAGATCTCCATATAAAGTACCATAACCCATAGCTAATTCACTTTTATTAGTGCAATTAAGTAATAGAGTCTCAGTCTGGTTAGACAGAGCCATCAATAGAACTCCTCGGCAACGTGCTTGAATATTTTCAGTAGTGAGCCCTCTAGGAGGGAGTTTTGCATCAAAACCTAGTGTAGTCAAAAACGCTGAGAAACTGGGTTCTATGGATAGAGTATTAAACTGTACGTCAAGTTTGTTGATAAGTGCTTGCACAATATCATAACTAAGTTTAGAGGTGTAACGAGAAGGCAAAAAAACAGCTTGAACACGATCTTTTCCCAAGGCATCGACCGCAATAGCTAAAACTAATGCGGAATCGATACCTCCGGAAAGACCAATTAACACACCTGGAAAATGATTTTTAGTGACATAGTCATGTACTGCAAGTACGAGAGCTTTATAGATAGCTTCATTAATTAAAGGTTTATGAGGAAGCGCTTGTGGTATAAATTGAACTAGTAAATTAAGCTTAAGATCAACTAACCATAAGGTTTCTTTAAAAAAACCTGCTTCGGCTACGAGATGACCTTTAGCATCAAAAGCTTGAGAGCCGCCATCAAATACTAAATCGTCTTGCCCGCCCACATTATGTATGTATAGTAGAGGTAAGTTTGTTTCTTTTATTCGGTCGGTTATTACCTTCAACCGTTGCTTAGGCTTGGTATAATCGAAAGGAGAAGCATTGATACATACTAATAATTGTGACCCTTTTTGTTTAAGTAAGCAGGAAGGCTGGCTATACCAAAGATCTTCACAAATTAAAATACCTATATTGAGGCCCTTTAGTTTAAATAAACCATTTGAATTTCCAGGTTTAAAATAACGTCGTTCATCGAAAACACCATAATTAGGTAAACACTGCTTGTGATAAGTAAAGAGAATTTTTTTATCTTTTATTAGGCTTGCGGCATTATAAATTCCATCAGGATTGTAGTCTGGATGACCTAATAAAATAGCGATATTACTTGTTTCTTGTTGAATATTTTTTAAAGCATGTTGAATTTTTTTTTTAAAATCTTCACGTAAAACTAGATCTTCAGGAGGGTAGCCACTTAATGCAAGCTCAGGAAAAATCAATAAATCAACGGAAGCTTGTTTAGCTTTGTGTATACTTTCTAAAATTATTTGCGTATTTCCTGCAATATCGCCCACTAAAAAATTTAATTGAGCTACGGCAATGCGGAATATTGTTGGCATAGTTACCTCGTGTTTATCGTGCCCAACGCATTAATATTATAGCGATAAGCATAAAAATGAGTATAGGAAGTAAAGCTGCTAAAAAAGGGGGCCATTGATAGACAATGACAAAAGGACCAAAAAAATCATTTAAAAGATAGAAGCTAAATCCTACTATAATTCCTGCGATAGTCCTTAAGCTAGTCGCTAGCGTTCTTAAGTGTTTATAAGTAAAAGGAATAGCTAAGCAAAGCATTACCCATATAGCTAGCGGTTGTAATAGACGTTGCCAAAAAGCTAAAGAATATTGACTAGTGTTTAGAAGGTTTTTATGTCGATAGTGAATATAATCATTAAGCTGTCTTAACGACATTTCTTCTGGCTTAATAATAGAAATATTCAAGAGTTTTGGGCTAAAAGAAAATGACCACATTTCATGAGCGATATGTTTGGCTTGAACCTTTTTTAAAGTAATGATACTGGCAGAAATATCATAGGCATTCCATGCATTTTCTTCGTAATTAACGCGTTTGGCAAAGCTTGATTCTAATAAGTTATTATGGTTATCGAATTCATATCGACTTACTTTGTTTAAATGAGTTGGATCCAAAATTGATTGGATATAAATATAATTATGCCCATCTCGAATCCAAACAGATCCTTGTTGGGTCATTAGCGTTTGCCCATTTGTGGTCAGAAAAGATTTATGATTTTCTGCTAAACGAGCTGCATGGGGAGCTAATCCTTCCCCAATCAAAACCGTTAAAAAAACCATTAGTAGAGTGGCTTTAATTAAGCTCCAAGCCATTTGATTAAGAGAAACACCATTAGAATGCAATATCATGAGTTCACTGTGCTTTGCTAAAACACTTAAACCAAGGATACTGCCTAATAAAATAGCTACTGGGAAAAAACTATAAAATTGAGAGGGGAGAGTCAGCAATACATAATAAAATGCACTTGCTAAGGTGTAATGACCATTTCCTATATCACGTGTTTCTGCAATTAGTTTAATTAGGGAAAATAAGACTAATAATATTCCAAGGACAGAAAGTGTAGTGCTGATAATGGTTCTGCCTAAATAACGGTCGATGATTTTCATGGTCTAAGCTTTAATAAACGAAAAAAATGATATTTGACCCTATTCCATCCCAAGACATAAAACCAGACAAGAATTATGGTCAGAATGAGTAGACCATGTATCCACCAAAGACCCCAGCGATAAGAGATTTCACCGTTTTCTATCCAATTGCGTCCTACTAATAATAAATTAAGATACATAATATAGATCACAATGGCAGGTAATATATGCAAATATTTTCCTTGTCTTGGGTTAACTCTACTGAGTGGTATCGCTAACAAAGCCAGAAGTAAAATTGAAATAGGGGCAGAAAGTCTCCATTGCAGTTCAGAAGAATAGCTGGGTTTATTAACGTGGTTTGCATTCCATAAAGTAATGCTTGACAAAGCATCTTGCTGGTTATTGACTTTGCTAGGGTCTAAATCAATACGTATGCCATATTTTTGAAATTGTGTAATATAGTACTCTGTTTGGCCGGGAATTCCTTGGTAGCGTTTCCCTTCTACTACAACAAAAAAAGGCTCTTTAGTGACTGAATCTATCATTTGGTAACCACTATTAGCACTAAGTATAATCCAGGGTGTTATTTTGGATGCTAATTTTTGTGGATTTGTTTGTGCCAGAAAAATGTTTTTTACTGTTTTGTGATCGGCTGAGATACTTTCCACGTAAACAATACGATGTCCTCCATTAGTTTGCTGAAAACTTCCTGGCTGTACCGTTTGTAATTCCACGGCTGTTCCAGTTTGGTTCAGTAGTTTATTCTGATAACTTAATAAATAAGGGTTTAGCCAAAGATTTAAGCCGGCAACTATAACAGTTAGTAGGAAAATAAAGGGGAGACTCATAAAGGTTAATCGACCCAAACTAAATCCACAGGCGTTAAGAACGGTCATCTCATAATCGCCATAAAGCCGACCATAAGTGAATAATATGGCTAGAAATAAACTAAAAGGGAGAATTATGGCTAAAAACCGTGGAGATTCTAAGATTATTAGCTTCCATAAAATGCTTGCTGCAAATTTACCACCCGCTACTTGATTAAGTTGGTGAACAAATTCATTACTCATCAAAATCAGGAATAAAAGGCCAGTAATGAGCGTAAGACTAGCTAGTACCTCTCGAGTTAAATAACGAAAAAGAATCATTTTGAAGGTTAGATAGAGAAAGATTAAAATTATTTCATAAAGGGAGTATTGAATCTAGCAAATAAGTATAAATTAGGTAAACTGCTCTTAATAAAATAATTTGAGGTGGTTTATGCAATATTCTATCAATTCCATTGATCTGATTAAACAGACAAGTGATTGCTTGATCGTCAGTATTTTTCAAGGCAAGAGGCTTTCTCAATCTGCCCAGCTACTCGACAAACAGAGCCAGGGGTATATTCATAGAATTTTAGACAAAGGTGATTTAATAGAAGAATGCGGTAAAAGCTTGATGCTTTATGATGTTCCCGGAATGAATACACCACGAGTTCTTCGTGTCTATTGTGGAGAAGAATCCAATCTATCTGTTGCCGATTTTCGTAAAATTATCAGTTGTATGGCATGCGTCTTAAAATCTCTACAAGTTGATGAAATATCCAGTTTTTTAACAGATATTTCTGTAAAAGGCCGTGATTTTGCTCAGCAGATTCGCCAGAGTATCGAGCTTATTGAAGATTGTTTTTATTGCTTTGATGATTTGAAAACAAATAAAAAAGATAAAATTTCTTCACCGAAGAGGTTTATTTTTAATCTTTCCAATTCCATTGCCTCTCCAGAGATTACAGAGACTTTGAAGCAGTCTATAGCCATTACTAGGGGAATAAAACTAACTAAAGATCTAGCTAATCTTCCAGCCAATTTATGTACACCCAGTATTATGGCGGATTTTGCTAAAAAACTAGCAGATGATACTGGCCTTATAATTAATATATTAGATGAAGCGGCAATAAAAAAAGAAGGTATGGGAGGATTATTAGCTGTTGCACAAGGTTCAGAAGAGCCGGTAAAGTTTGTTACCTTAGAATATCGGGGAGGAGCAACAGAGCAAAGACCAGTGGTGTTAGTAGGAAAAGGAGTGACTTTTGATTCAGGAGGTATTTGTTTAAAACCTGCTGCTGGCATGGAAGAAATGAAATATGATATGTCAGGTGCGGCTAGCGTGATGGGAATATTAAAAGTTGTTACTGAACTTAAATTGCCTATACATGTAGTAGGTGTCATGCCATTAACGGAAAATTTACCAAGTGGTACAGCAATTAAACCTGGCGATGTGATCAAAACACTAGCGGGCCTCAGCGTAGAGGTTATTAACACCGATGCAGAAGGACGCCTTATTTTGGCAGATGCCTTAACTTACAGCGAACGTTTTAATCCTGATGTGGTAATTGATATGGCTACTTTGACAGGAGCTATTATTATTGCATTAGGCGCAGTAGCGACGGGTATGATGAGTAATAATATGGAATTAGCTCTAGAAATCGAGAAAGCCGGTCAACAAAGTCAAGATAGAGTATGGCCATTACCGTTATGGGAGGATTATCAGCAACAAATTGATAGTAATGTAGCTGATATCTCTAATGTGGGTATGGGTGGTGGTAAGAGTATTACAGCAGCTTGTTTTTTATCGCGCTTTACTAAAAAATTAAGCTGGGCACATTTAGATATTGCTGGAACAGCTTGGAAAAGTGGACCAGAAAAAATGGCAACAGGTCGACCCGTATCTTTAATTGTACAATTTTTATTAAATCGTTGTAAAAATAACAAGTGAAAACTTTTCTTATCTTTTATCTCTACTTATTCCAACGTTGGGGGTAAGTAGAGATAAAAATCATCCCTTTTGTAGGTGAATGCTTCTATTGTCTCTGAAATTTAATAGCAGGTGGTAAAGCAGAACATTTTTTTGAGCGCAAAGAGTACGTAGCCAATTATCACGTAACTGGTAAGATTGGATTTCTATGCGTTCAGCATCAGAAAAATCCAAAAAAAACCAAGGAACTATTAAAAAGGCTCCTGCAATGCCTAAACCCACATTTTTGCCGGTTTTATTTTGTTTAGGGAATAAGATTGGTAATTTTGGTTTGGTCGTCCATTAATTCTTGCCTCAATGCGCTACAGCTTAGATTTTCATCCCCTGGTTAGTGTTGAGGAATGGGGTTAGGTGTATTTCCAGCACAGGCTGACAATAATAGAGCATTAATAAGAACACTTATTATTTTTTTCATAGTAGATAATCTCGTTATTATTCTTATGAAGATTTTTAGGCGCGAGAGTTTATATTAAAGAGAGAGAAAGCGCTATGGTATGTTTAATTGCATATAAGTTAAATTATTTATATAATATTTAATAGGAATGGCTAATTAAAATAAAAGAGAAAAAATTAGTGCTATTAGGTCATCAACAAGGATTTAGCTTAATAGAAGTCATGATTGCTCTAGCAATATTGACTTTTAGTTTATTAGGCTTTGCTCAGGCTCAATTATTGGCTTTGCATGCCAGTGAACAAGCATATTTAACTAATTTAGCGGATTTAAAAAATGTAGAATTAGCTGAAAATTTTATAATTTGTGGATCTCATACGCTTTGTTTGCAACAAGCATTAATTCTTTGGAAAAAAGAGATACAAGAAAGTTTTCCAAAAGGAATTGGAAAGATCACGACATTTAATTGTTCTAACTATCAGAGCAAAATTCAGTGGTTTTTCCCATTTTCTAAGTTAGGCTCGTCTCTCGATTTATTTTTTAGTGCATGAAAAAATTGGAGCAAGGATATAGTTTGCTTGAATTTATGCTAGCAATCAGTCTGTCTTTATTTCTTAGTGTGGGAATTATCAATATTTTTATCTATAGCAAACATATTTATCAGATAACCCAAAGTTTAAATGCTATTCCTAATAAAGCACTCCTTGCCTTTCAGTTACTTAGTCAAGATATTCGCATGGCGGGTTTTATTGGCTGTGTGCGTTTAATCGACGTTTCGACATTAAAAAAACATTTATCAGCTGAAACTAGTTTAATTGTATGGCATAAAGGCTTTACAACATCCAAAATAGGCTTGCCTAAACTTGCTCACTATCAAAAGGATAGTGATGCTATATTGGTCCAATTTCTTGATCCGAATACTTTTCCGATAAAAGAAGCAAAATCTAAGCATATTATTTTTTTCCATAGGACGCAATTCCGGCCCGCAGATGTTTTACTCATCAGCGATTGTCGACATGCAGAGCTCATTTATTGGAATAATATTCATCTGACAAATAGCTATAAAATGGATAGTGAGATTGGCTTGTTTAATAAGATTATTTACTACATTGCTAATACTGGACGTTTGAGTGAAGCTGGGAAGCCGATTTATGCGCTATATCGGCGGAATTTAAATCAATCTATTTACAGACCCATAGAATTAATAGAAGGTATAAAAAGTATGTCGATAAGGTTGGGTATGAAAAGAAGCGATGGAACGATGTTTTATAAAAATGGAAATGAGGTAAAACATTGGGCAAATGCACGTAGTGTGGAAATTAGACTATTATTGACAGGTACCAAACGATTACAGCGAGAATGGAAGCAAATAATAGGATTACGTGAACGAGAATAACGCTAGGAATCAACAAGGATTTATATTAGTAATGGTTTTATTTTTTCTTTTAATGATGGCCTTAATGGCATTATCCCTTTTGAATAGTTCCTATTTAGAGTTACGTATGAGCCAAAATATGGCTTTTACTGCACAGCGTTTCCAGGCTGCAGAGGCAGGGTTAAGATTAGCGGAGCAGAGGCTTAACAGTCTTTCAATGTTTACTTCTGAGATATATGAACATTTTAATTATGCCGGTTTCCAAATTAAGGCCGCGCTTAAAAAACATAAAATACACTATTGTATTAATCAACGTCTAGCCTATATTTATGACGTTATTGTGCATGCAAAACAAACAATAGGGGAAGGACTTACACTAAAAACAACTTATGTAATTAAAACAAAGGCAACTTGTTCGGGGGAACTTACCTTGTTAAAAGCTGGGCGCAGTTCTTGGAGGGAGTTAAGTGATTCTACTTAAATTTATACTTTCATCATTCAGTTTTTAGTATCTGAAAAGAGCATAGAGCAACAGAAAAAATTAAACTGCGAGGGTAAATAAGTTGTTATTACCTAATTTATGAGGAAACTAAAATGTGGGTAATGATTAGTTTTTGTTTTTTTATTTTGATCTTGATACTGTTGATTATAACTCCAGTGCGACAAGCTTTTCTAATTAAGCCTTTTTTAGCTTATTTAAGCACAAAACTCCCGCCAATTAGTGAAACTGAAAAAATTGTTTTAGAAGCTGGTGATATGTGGTGGGAAAAAGATTTATTCCATGGTCACCCAGATTGGAAGGTTTTACATAATATTTCTTTATCAAAGTTAACTTGTGAAGAAGAAAATTTTATCAGTAATCAAGTAGAAATACTTTGTAGCATGTTAGATGATTATAGCATTTTGACAGTTGAACATGATTTGCCAGTAAAGGTTTGGGACTTTTTAAAAAAACAAAAGTTTTTTGGTATGGTCATTCCAAAAAAATACGGAGGATTAGGTTTTTCTGCTTTAGCACATTCTTCTATTGTATCAAAAATAGCGACACGCTCAGTGAGTGCTGCTGTTAATGCTTTGGTTCCAAATTCGCTTGGGCCTGCTGAATTATTACTTCATTATGGAACAGAAAAACAAAAAGATTATTATTTGCCTAGACTTGCCAGAGGAGAAGAAATTCCTTGTTTTGCTTTAACCTCTATTGATGCGGGTAGTGATGCGGCTGCACTTAAAGATCACGGAATTGTTTGTAAAGGAATTTATCAAAATAAAGAAATATTAGGAATAAGACTCAATTTTAATAAGCGTTATATTACTTTAGCGCCTATTGCTACGGTTATAGGGGTTGCTTTTAAACTAACTGATCCCGAGAAATTCTTAGGAAAAAAAAAACAAATAGGGATTACAGTTGCTTTAATTCCTTCTTCATTATTGGGTGTTGAAATTGGTAAACGACATTCGCCTATGGGTTTAGCTTTTATGAATGGTCCTATAATAGGTAAAAACGTTTTTATTCCTATCAGCTTTGTCATTGGCGGTGAAAAAATGTTAGGTCAAGGCTGGCGTATGCTGATGGAATGCTTGTCCATAGGCCGTGGTATTTCATTACCGGCTGTCAGTGCTGCTCAAGCTCAATTAGCTTATCGAATGACAGGTGCTTATAGTGTATTGAGAGAGCAATTTCATTTGTCAATTGCTCATTTTGAAGGGGTGGCTGCGGCTTTAGCAAGAATCGCAGGATTAACCTATTTAATTGAAGCGACGCGTCGATTTACAGTAACGGCAGTTGATGCTTCACTCAAGCCCGCATTAGCTTCTTCAATAGCAAAATACCATATGACAGAATTTGCTCGTACAATTATTAATGATGCGATGGATATCCATGGGGGACGTGGCATCCAAATGGGACAACGTAATTATTTAGCCCAAGGTTATATTGCAATACCGATATCGATCACTGTCGAGGGAGCAAATATTTTAACTCGCAATCTGATTTTATTTGGTCAAGGAGCATTGCGTTGTCATCCTTATTTAAGAGACGAAATGCAGGCTATCGAAAAAAAAGATATTCCCGTTTTGGATCATTTATTAATTCGTCACCTATTTTATAGTATAAAAAATTTATTAAAAACATTTATATTTGCTTTCGGTTTAGGCTACTTTTTTGTAAAAACCCCTTTAAAAAAATTTAGCTATTACTATCGACAAATTTCTCGTTTATCAGCGGCTTTAGCTTTAATAACTGATTTTACGCTGATAATTTTGGGAGGAAATTTAAAACGTAAAGAAAGATTATCAGCGCGTTTAGGTGATGTTTTAAGTTATCTATATATAGCCTCTAGTGTTATTCGTTACGTACAACAATATCCACTATCGGAAGAAGATTATGTTTACGCTCGATGGGGATTAGATTATTGTCTCTATCATATCCAATATGCATTTGAAAAGTTTTTTAATAATTTCCCCAAACCTTTTTTTGCTAAGCTACTAAAATTCATTGTTTTCCCTTTAGGTCGATCTTATCAATTACCAAAGGATAAGCAGGATCAGCAATTAGTATTAGTAATGACAAAAACTGGAAAGTTTCGTGATCGTATAACTCAAGATTGTTTTTTAGGAAAAAAACCTGACGATCCAACAGGCCGTATGGAAATTGCTTTTAATGAGTTTGAAAAAATTCAACCCATTCTTGAAAAATTGAAAAAATATGGTTTAAAACAAAACTTAGATATTGAACAAAAACTAAAATCGGTTTTAACAAATAAAATTCTAACTCCGGTAGAAGTTGAGCAGTTGTTACGAGCCAAAAAATTCCAGCAGGATGCTATGCAGGTTGATGCTTTTTAAAAAGGTATACTAATGACAAGTAATCTTGCACATTGGTCTACAGTAGATATATTAAAATAAAACGAGCATTGTCTAAGTTAAAAAATGTTTTAGGAAAAATGTTTATGCAAACACTCGGTCGATCAGATTTTGCACGATCAGTTTATATTGTGGATGGCATGCGTACTCCTTGGTTGAAAGTTCGGGGTGTTCCTGGAAATTTTTCTGCTTCTGATTTAGCGGTACAGGCAGGGCGTTATCTATTAGCACGTCAAACATTTACTCCAGATCGACTGGATGAAGTAGTGACTGGTTGTGTTATGTCAAGTCCAGATGAGGCTAATATTAGTCGTGTGATTGCATTACGTTTGGGTTGCGGTAAAGCAGTTCCTGCTTATACCGTACAGAGGAATTGTGCTTCAGGTATGCAAGCTTTAGATAGTGCTAGCTTAGATATCGCCTGTGGTAGATATGACTTAGTATTAGCCGGTGGTACAGAGGCAATGAGCCGAGCACCTCTTCTGTTTAATAGAGAAATGACTGTTTGGTTAGCTGAATGGAATTCAGCTAAGAGTTTTTTAGCACGCTTAAAGCTATTGACACAATTTAAATTGA
>CASFML010000056.1 GCA_949295795.1 uncultured Gammaproteobacteria bacterium
ATATTAATAATTTGATTGGGAGTGATTAATGATCCCGCTGCGGATTGAATATTATTTTTCTGTAAGGCCGCTATAATATCGTTAGCAGTGATTTGATGAGCAGCCATTTTTATTGGGTCAAGCCAGATTCGTAGGGCATAGTTGTTTCCACCGAATATCTGAGCTTGACTTACACCGGGAATTATTTGTAACTGTGGTTGAACAACACGAGTTAAATAATCAGTAATCGCTGGAAGACTTAATGCCTGACTGGTAAATGAAATAAAAAGTGTTGGATCGGCATCAGGATCCTTGGTATTGATGACAGGATCTAAAACGGCTTTAGGAAGTTGTTCGCGAACAGAGGCAATTGCATTACTGACATTCGTCATTGCTTTAGTCAGATCATAACCCAGTTTAAATTGTAAAGTGATTTGACTGGTACTTTGTTTGCTTGAAGAATGCATAATATCTACTCCTTCAATACCACCCAAAGCATTTTCTAAAGGTGTGGTAACAAAGCTTTCCATTAAGGATGCAGGCGCACCAGGATAAGTGGTTTGTATGTTAATGACAGAAGGAGCGATTGAAGGGTATAAACGTACTGGTAAGGATAAAAAGGCTTTAACACCCACTAATAAAATGAACAAACTTAAGACAATACTTAATATAGGTTTGCGGATAAGCAGCTCAGTGAATGGCATAGACTATTTCTCAACTACCACAACTGAATGGGGTTGTACTTTAAAACCACCCACACTAATAATTTGATCGCCTGGATGAATATCACTACTTAATAACCCTATTTTTCCCTTCTCATGAAAATGAATAGTGACCAGGGTTTTAATGGCTTGATGATGAACGATTCGATAGACAAAACTACCTCGTTCATCGGTATTCACTGCCGTTTCAGGAACAATAAACAATGTTTGAGGCTTGCCAATTTCAATTTTAATATCTACAAAGGCGCCAGGTAGTAATTTTTGTTCTGAGTTATTTAGGCTAGCGCGCACAGCTAAACTACGCGTGTCATTATCGATGTGCGAATCTAGAGCATAAATAGTGCCTACAAAGGTTTTATTCGGATAAACACTCGCATGGATCAAGACTTTACTACCAATAACCATTTTACTTGAGTCTGTTCCTGGTATATTAAAATTAACGTATAAGGGATCAATGGCCTCCAAATCCGAAATGGTTGTATTTGGGTCGATAATATCGCCTATATTAACGAGGCGCAGGCCTAAACGACCACTGAATGGTGCAGTGAGTAGTGTTTGATCTAAAGCGGCTTGAGCCTGCTCTTGCTTAGCGAGATTAGCTTGGTAAGTTGCTGAAACCTTATCTATTTCTGCTTTTGCAAAAACCTTTTTTTTGTATAAGGTTAAACCGCGTTCATAATCGGCTTTACTTAATTGGGTTTCTGCTTTGGTTGCATCTAACTGAGCTTTTAAGATATCTGGATTAAGCTGCAGTAAAGGGGTGCCGACTTTAACATTCTCACCTGAGTGAAAATAAATGGCGGTGACCCTACCCGTTGTAGCCGCTTTAAGGAGAGTCGCTTGATGGGCAGATAAGCTACCTACCGCTTCAAGGCTGTCTTGCCATGGTTCTAAATGTGCAGGGATAGCTTCTACAACAACGGGTGGTATCTGTTGGCTATCATTTTTATGATAAAAAACGATACTAACCGTACTGACAGAGATTGAAATGAATAAAAGAACCATGTAAATTAAGCGCATAATTATTATCTTTTTAGGTAAACGCTTTCAGTTCAGTAAAAATACCAGAGGTTGACTATATAGTCTCAATTGCTCGAAAGCAACTTAGCCGCTTTAGCTAGTAGAGGGGGAGGGGGTTAGATCAAACCTTGTTCCTCAATACGCTTAGTAAACACTTCATATCCAGATTCAGTAACGAGTAGTGTGTGTTCCCATTGTGCCGATAGACTATGATCCTTGGTTACAACAGTCCATTGATCAGGCATGAGTTTAGTAAATCGTTTACCTGTATTGATCATAGGTTCTATTGTAAAGGTCATACCAGGCACAAGTTGGATTCCTGTTCCTGCTTGACCATAATGTAAAACTTGCAGATCCTCATGGAAGAGTCGACCAATACCATGACCACAATATTCACGCACCACAGAAAAACCTTCTGCTTCGGCATACTGTTGTATACATGCACCAATATCACCTAGATAAGTCCCGGGTTTAACTAGGCGTATTGCTTTGTATAAGCATTCTTGTGTTATTTTTGTTAAACGTTGCGCCAATATTGAAGGTTTCCCCACGAAGAACATTTTGCTGGTGTCACCATGATAACCATCCTTAATCACAGTGATATCAATATTAATCAAATCACCCTCTTTTAATATGCGTTCGCTAGGAATGCCATGGCAGACCTGATGGTTGATAGAGGTGCAAATTGACTTCGGAAAACCCCGATAATTTAAAGGGGCAGGAATAGCTTGCTGTTCATTGACAATATAATCATGGCAGATTTTATCAAGTTGATTGGTGGTAACGCCTACTTTTACATGTGGAGCAATCATTTCTAGGACTTCTGCTGCAAGCCGACCGGCAATACGCATTTTTTCAATTTCTATCGGAGTTTTTATAATAATAGGAGACATAATAAGTATCGAGTTAAATGAAGCTTATAAATTAATTAATTTGTCCATGGCAATGCTTATATTTTTTTCCTGAACCACAAGGACAAGGGTCATTGCGACCAGTTTTATTTGCACTTCGTTGTGTATTAAGGCGCAGAGATGCAGTGTCATCAGCTAATGGTTCTTCTCCTGCAGCCAGTGAATCTTGATGTTGGAAATCAAGTAATTGTGGCATTTGTAGACGTCGTTGTTCTTCTAAACGTTCAGCATCTTCAGGTGTTCTTATTTGTAGACAACTCAACAAACTCGCAACTTGATATTTTAGTTGATCTAAAAGCTCAGCAAATAACATGAAGGATTCACGTTTATATTCTTGTTTTGGATTTTTTTGTGCATAACCACGTAAATGGATTCCTTGGCGTAAATGATCCATTCCAGCGAGATGATCCTTCCATAAAGTATCGAGCGTTTGTAGCATTAAGGTTTTTTCAACTTGACGTAGTGTCGGCGAACCGAATAACTTTTCTTTCTCTGCATAAGCGTTTTGAGCAGCAAGTAAGATTTTTTCGCGAAGATTCTCTTCAAGACAATTAGGATCTTCTAACCAGGTATCTAAGGGTAAATCTAAACAAAAATCTTGTTTCAAAAGGTTTTTTAAACCGGGTATATCCCATTGTTCTTCTAAACTTTGTGGAGGGATATAATGTTCAATAGTACTATAGATAACATCAGTCCATAAATTATCAATAATCGGGGAAATATCATCTGTAGCCAGTAATTCATTACGTTGTTCGTAAATGACTTTACGTTGTTCATTAGCAACATTATCAAATTCTAATAATTGTTTGCGCACATCAAAATTACGGCCCTCAACCTTACGTTGTGCGTTTTCTATTGCACGGGTTATCCAGCGATGCTCAATGGCTTCACCAGGCTGCATGCCAATCTTTTGCATAATCATAGCAACGCGATCCGAAGCAAAAATCCGCATTAAATTATCTTGTAGCGATAAGTAAAAACGTGAAGAGCCTGGATCACCTTGTCGTCCCGAACGACCACGTAATTGATTATCAATACGACGTGACTCATGTCGTTCGCTACCGATGATATGTAAACCACCCGCGGTAATCACTTCATCATGTCTTTTTTGCCAGTTTTGTTTATGTTGCGCAATTTCTTCAGTAGAGCTATCACTCGGTAAAGCGGCGAGTTCTGCTTTTAAATTACCGCCTAAGACAATATCCGTTCCTCGACCGGCCATGTTTGTGGCAATAGTGACAGTTCCAGGACGACCTGCTTCAGCAATAATTTGTGCTTCTTTTTCGTGAAATTTAGCATTAAGCACTTGGTGTGGAATATTTTCTTTTTGTAGTAATTGCGATAAATATTCCGATGTTTCTATCGATGCGGTACCGACTAATATCGGTTGTTTACGTGCCCGACAAGCTTTAATATCATCAATGATAGCTTTAAACTTTTCATCTTTAGTAAGATAAATTTGATCGGCCAAATCTTGACGAGAAACCGGTAAGTGCGTGGGAATTACAACGACTTCTAAATTATAAATTTGTTGAAATTCATAGGCCTCAGTATCAGCCGTACCTGTCATTCCCGCTAATTTATGATAAAGACGAAAATAATTTTGAAACGTAATTGAAGCCAGCGTTTGGTTTTCATTCTGAATATTGGCGTTTTCTTTTGCTTCAACCGCTTGATGTAAACCGTCTGACCAACGGCGACCTGACATTAAACGGCCGGTATGTTCATCCACTATGATAACTTGATTATTTTGCACGATGTAATCAATGTCACGCCGGAATAAATAATGGGCACGTAAACCGGCATAAACATGGTGCATTAAACCAATATTAGTCAAATGATATAAATTATCTCCTGATTTTAATAAGCCTTGTTTGACTAATAGCTCTTCTAATTTTTGGTGCCCTTCTTCGGTTAAGTAGGCTTGTTTCGTTTTTTCATCGAGGTAAAAATCACCTGGACCGTTTTCTTCTTTTCTTAAAACGAGTTTAGGGATAATTTGATTAATCTTAATATAGAGTCCTGAACTTTCTTCACTGGGACCAGAAATGATGAGCGGGGTACGTGCTTCATCAATCAAAATGGAATCGACTTCATCGACAATGGCAAAATTTAAAATACGTTGTGCTTTTTCCGCCAATGAAAACGCCATATTATCGCGTAAATAATCAAAACCAAATTCATTATTGGTACCATAGGTAATATCCGCTGCGTAAGCCGCTTGGCGTTGAGCGAGGGGAAGATCAGATACAATGACGCCGGTAGTTAAACCTAGAAAAGCATAAACAGGTCGCATCCATTCGGCATCACGGTTAGCTAAATAGTCATTAACAGAGACTATATGTACACCTAAACCACTTAATGCATTCAGATAGGCAGGTAAGGTAGCGACTAAGGTTTTACCTTCGCCGGTACGCATTTCAGCAATTTTACCGCTATGTAGCACCATACCACCAATTAATTGTACGTCGAAATGACGTAAACCTAATACGCGAATGCTTGCTTCGCGGACCACAGCAAATGCCTCTATTAATAATTCATCTAAAGAACAACCCTCTTGTAAGCGCGTTTTGAACTCTGAAGTTTTTGCTTGCAATTGCGCATCAGATAAGCTTTGCATGTAAGGTTCAAGCGCATTGATATTAATAACGGTTTTTTCAAATTGTTTTAGCAATCGTTGGTTACGACTTGGAATAAATTTATTTAAAAGCTTAGAAATCATAAATATAAAAAAGTCTCAGTATGCTTGGCGCAAGCCCAGAAAATGTGCTCACTGTACTAAAAAGTCAGTGATAGCGCTAGGTGTATCATTATTCGATGACGATACATCCTAGCCGTTGTTCAACAGCTGACAAGATAGCGGCTGTATCTAAATCGACTTGTGTAAGCAATGTATTGGGATCACCATGTTCAATAAATCGGTCTGGAAGGCCTAAGATTAATACATCACAAGTCATGCCTTGTTGATGTAAAAATTCACTTACTGCTGATCCTGCACCCCCTACCTTAACATTTTCTTCTAAGCTGACCAACAGGCTATGGGTTTTGGCTAAATTTAGTAACAGTTTTTCATCTAAAGGTTTAACAAAACGCATATTGACCACCGTGGCATCCAGTGAGTTACCCACGCTAAGCGCAGGATGTAGCATCGAGCCAAAAGCCAGTAAGGCGATCGTCTGTCCCTCGCGACAGATTTCCGCTTTGCCGAGAGGGATAGATGACATTTCTTGCTCTATTGTGGCGCCTATACCTACGCCGCGTGGATAACGTACTGCGCAAGGCGTGGTGAGCTGAAAGCCGGTGTAGAGCATTTGTCTTAATTCATTTTCATTGCTTGGCGCCATAATGGTCAGATTTGGAATGCAACGCAAATAGGATAGATCGAAACTACCATGATGCGTTGCACCATCCCCACCGACGATTCCGGACCTATCTAAAGCGAACAAAACGGGTAGATTTTGCAAAGTAACATCATGTATGAGTTGATCATAAGCACGTTGTAAGAAGGTAGAGTAAATAGCCACTACCGGTTTTTGACCTGCACAGGCTAGGCCCGCAGCGAAAGTAACGGCATGTTGTTCTGCAATGCCTACATCAAAATAGCGATCGGGAAAACGTTTAGAAAATTCTACCAGATCCGATCCTTCGCGCATCGCCGGTGTAATTGCGATTAAACGTTCGTCAATAGCAGCCATATCGCAAATCCATTCCCCAAAGATATTGGCATAGGTTTTAGACTTAGGTTTATGGGGGTTCGCGGGCAACATGGGCGCTAAAAAATGTGGATTGACTGCATGATAAGCAATAGGGTTTTGTTCTGCAGCAGTGTAACCTTTACCTTTGGTGGTAATGACATGAACCAACTGTGGACCCGATAATTGACGTAAATGACTTAAAGTATTTAATAATAGTGTTAAATCATGGCCATCAATGGGTCCTATATAATTAAAACCTAATTCTTCAAATAATGTACCGGGAACAAACATTCCTTTGACATGCTCTTCAGTCCTTTTAGCAAGTTCACGAACGCTAGGAATAGATTCTAAAATTCTTTTGCTGCCTTCTCTGACACTCGAATAAAGTTTACTTGATAATATCCGTGCAAAATAATTAGATAACGCACCTACATTATTGGAAATAGACATGTCATTATCATTTAGTATGACTAAAAGATCAGCATGGATGGCACCAGCATGATTTAAGGCTTCAAAAGCCATGCCAGCGGTCATTGCTCCGTCACCGATAACTGCAATTGCTTTTTGACCAGTATTATTTTTTTTTGCTGCGACGCTAAATCCTAAGGCGGCACTAATCGATGTGCTCGAGTGTCCGACACCAAAACTATCAAATACACTTTCATCACGAGAAGGAAAGGGTGCTAGGCCATGAGTTTTGCGAATACTACAAAGTTGTTCGCGCCGACCGGTAAGGATTTTGTGTGCGTAAGCTTGATGGCCGACATCCCAAATAAGCTGATCATGCGGTGTATTAAACATATAATGCAAGGCAATCGTTAATTCTACGGTTCCAAGATTACCCGCAAAATGGCCCCCACATTGATCCAGCGTTTGAATAAGAAACGCTCTGAGTTCAGTCGCTAATTGCGGCAATTGCGTGGGTATGAGTTCACGCAATTGTGCGGGAGAATTAACCTGTTCTAATAAAGAGCATAGCGTATTTTTATGGTCCATGTAGTTTATAAGAAAATATTATCCTGATGTTGATGAGTTAGGGTTAGTAATATTTTGCGCTTGTTGTATCAGCTGTGTTCGCCCCTGGTTATTAAGTTCTAATACTAAGACCGACATAGTAGCGAGTAAACGTTCTAATGTCATCCGAGTATGATAACTTTCAGCTAAATTTTCCGCTAACAGCTCGACTTGTTGTCGCTGTAAGGTGGCTGGATCTTCCTTGATCAAATCATTTTGATACCAATCTTTATTGAGAATTCGGCGCGTGGCCATAAAGTTTTCTAATTTTAATAAGCTAGGTTCCTTAATTTCGTTGGGCAGTTGTCCTATTGTAGACCTTACTGCAGGATCGCTAGGCTTGAGTGGCTGTCGTTCTGCATAAATCTGATAAAGATTGCTGAGTGCAATACTTTGTGTGGCCAAATAACTGCGTAAATTTGCAAGATACTCTTTAATAGGTTTTTCATTTAGCTTAACGCTTAAGTTACTTGCTTTATTTCCATTTAGGTTAGCCACCAACTGATTAAAGTTAACCGTGTTAATAGGTGCTAGCGTAGAACTTAAGGCATTAATTACATTCTTAGCTTCAATAGCTTGAGTTGCGTTATAACTAAGAGGTTGTAACAAGCTATTGATATCAATTGATTGCAAAGGATCCTTTTCTACATCGGCATTGGTTTTGCTACCCGGATTCCAAGTAAAGGCGATGATATTATTGCTTTTATCCTGTAAATTAGCTGATTGACGAAGTAGTTGTTGCGTCAAAGGGCTCACTAGAGGCGAGGTAGGAAATAGCAAATAAGTGGCTTGAGCATTGTTTATAGCAATCGTTAAGTCATTATGTTCTGGTGCTTTGTTCATTAAGTTGGAGCTAATGGCAATTTTTCCATATCCTGCAACTAAGCTATCAACACTGAGATTACTGGCGGTATCTGCATAGCTTGATACGCTACAAAAACTTAATGTTGTTAAACTAATACTTAATATACTCTTTAAAATCTTTATTTTTGAAAGCATAACAACATCCTCATAGAGTTTAAAATTTTTAAAAATTAGCATTAGGGCGCGTTTGTTGGGTGTTAGACGTGGGTCGCGCGGGAGCAAAAATATTCGGTGGGCTATGAACAATTGAATTTGCTGATGGCGTAGGGCCCGGAATAGGTGCATTAGAATAAGGGTTTACTTTAGCGTTTTTTTCCCAAATATTCGGGGGTTGTTTTGCCCATGGATTAGGTTGCAACCAAGGATTTTTTTTTGATGAAGGCGTTGAGCTTGAAGATTTATTATCTAAAGGCATGAATGCTTTATCGCTATTCGAACGAGGACTTGGAGTCGCTACGGATGATTTAGGTTTGGTTTGGCTTTGTTGAGAAGAGCTCTCGTTGGGGGTATGAGCGCTTAGGGCATCCAGAACTGATTGGGAGGCACTATTTTCAGATTGTTTGATTTCATCACTAATAGAAGGCTGGCTATTAGGCAAATCAGGATAGGCATATGCGAGATCGATGGAAAAACAACAAAGAAAGATTAAAATGGATTGTGTAAGGTAGGATCTTGGCATAATTATTCGTCCTCTAATGCTTTTAAAACTAAATCCAAACGGTCTTGTGAAAACACTCTAGCGAGTAGACGTAGACGTTCAAAGCTAATATTTCTACGTAAAAATAAACCTGCTTCATCTTCAGGACCATGACTGATTTCTTCGGCATGCATGAGTAACTTAGCCGCAGAACCTGGATGTGAAGTATCAATGGCTTGGAGCAAGCGTAAGGTACGTGACATACCTAAATGATTACCTAAACGGATAAACAAAGCTTGTTGAGCAAGCTTATCAAGATCGACCTTTTCGATATCATCGAGCTCTTTACCGAGTGCTGAGATGCTTGCTTCAAGTGCGGTATCACCATCCTTAGTCCAGGATTCTACACTTTCCATAAAGCATAGGACCCTATAGATCAACGGATCTTGATAGTGTTTCCAATAGAGGTGTGAACCTTTGTGAGTTAAGTCAGGCATAAGTACTATATTGTTTTATTTGTAATACTCAATTTAAATCGAGTATAAACTGCCGCAAAGGAATCTTAATTATCCAACTTAATACCAACGAAATCAAACCCTATCTCAAACTAGCAGAGATTTTCTCAGTCATTATGAGGCCAAAAAGACTTGGCAAGCTTAAGATAAGCGCCTTCATTAAGAGGCTCCAGTCAACCGGATAGAGATGCTCATTACAGTTTCTTGTTCAGCGCGTTGATTTATACCCAGAAATGAGAAATTTGCAAGTTGGCTGTGGTCGGGATACTATAGATTATAAAACTTAATATTAAACCACGGGGTGATACGTGAGTTTTTTTGGTGGTATAAAAAAAATAATTAAGCCTGCTGTTGATGTTCCGAAGTGGATAGACTACCAACAATTGGTTAAAAGTAATCGTTCGCTTTTCGGATTCATTAAAAAAATCTTCATTCCTAATCAAGCTCAGACACAGGAATCCTTCGAAGAAGCACTCAAACGTCTTAAATTAACTCAAGCTGATTTAATACAACGCAATAAAGAATTTACACGACTGCTATGGATATGGATCTTTATTTTTTCAGTGAGCGTTAGCTATAGTATTTACCTCTTATATAACCACTCGTTGCGAGGATTTTTTCCTAGTCTAGGCATTAATCTTTTAATTTTAACGCAAATCTTTCGTTATCATTTTTGGCTTTTCAAAATTAAACAGCGTCGTTTAGATTGTAGTTTTCGCGATTGGTTAAATAGTCAATTTTTTATTAGGAAAAAAAATAATGCGTAAGTTTCTATTTACGAGCTTGCTTTGCTTGTTTCCATCCTTGTTATTAGCAGATA
>CASFML010000057.1 GCA_949295795.1 uncultured Gammaproteobacteria bacterium
GCTCCTCTGTTACTTCAGCTCCTCTGCCCCCTCAAGCCAAAAACTCAAGAGCCCGCGAATTCTACATCATACATCCAGTCTGTCAAGGGGATGATTGTTAAAAATATTTACGTTGTATATTTTTCCTTGCAATTGTTATTCTGTTCATGCAGAAATTAACCAATTTATGATTTAAACCTTCACTCTTGTCTTTTATTGTAACAAAAAAATACTACATTAATTACAAAATAATCGATGTTATAATTAATTTGTATTTATTACTTAGTAAGGAAGTTATTTTTAATTTAACTATTTGTAAAATTTATTAAGCAAACTTTATGGGACCTATAATATTGGATTTAGCAGGCTTAGAACTAAGCTATGAGGAACGTGAAATAATTAAACATCCACAAGTAGGTGGAATTATTTTTTTCCAACGTAATTTTGAATCGATCGCGCAACTAGAAACCTTAATTTCACAAATACATTTGCATAGTAATGATCCCCTTCTATTGACTGTTGATCAAGAAGGAGGAAGAGTACAACGTTTTCAAAGTGGATTTACGCCGCTACCCGCTTTGGGATTGATCGGCGCTCGTTATGATCAAAATCCTAACGAAGCAATGCTGTTAGCAGAAACACATGGCTGGTTATTAGCCAGTGAATTATTGGCCATTGGAATTGATCTTAGTTTCGCACCCGTATTAGATTTAAATAATAATTTAAATCAAGTCATAGGATTACGCGCCTTACATAGTGACCCTAATATCGTGGCTAAATTAGGGCGTGCCATTATCACTGGCATGCAGCGAGCAGGCATGTGTTCAGTGGGAAAACACTTTCCAGGCCATGGTTCTGTGAGTGCCGACACCCACACACACTTCACCGTCGATGATAGAGATTTTGAAACTATTAAAACACATGACTTAATTCCATTCGCTCAATTAAGCCCTTATTTAGATGGCATGATGGCATCGCATATAATCTATAATCAAGTAGATCCTTTACCCTGTGGGTTTTCGTCCTACTGGTTACAATCCATTTTGCGTAACCAATTGAAATTTACGGGTGCAATCTTTACCGATGATTTATCTATGAAAGCGGTACAGCATATAGGAACTATCTCCGAGCGCATTCGGCTTGCCTTGCAAGCAGGCTGTAGTGGATTATTAATATGTAATTGTCGAAAAGATGCTATCTTGGCATTGGAGGGTTTAGAACAATCTCCTGAATTAAGTAAAATTTATAACTCACAGTACTTGCAAAAATTATTTCCTCGTCGCACACTAACACTCTCCGCACTACAACAAACTGACGCCTGGCTGAGTGCGGTTAATCTATTAAAACCACTATTCGAACATTAGGATAATCCATGTTAATTCCAAGTCATATACAAGAAGTCGAAAGAAAAGCGACTCGTCTTTTTACCAAAGAAGAAATCGAAAAAAGTTTAGATAATATGGCGAAGGCAGTTAGTGATAAATTAAGCGAAAGCAATCCTGTGGTCTTATGCGTCATGATTGGAGGTCTTATTCCTGCAGGGAATTTACTCCCACGCCTAGATTTTCCTTTAGAACTTGACTATGTTCATGCTACACGTTACGCACACGATACGGTTGGACAATCTGAAATCCGCTGGATAGCTAAGCCACGAGTATCGCTCAAAGATCGTAATATATTGATTATAGAGGATATTCTAGATGGCGGCTTGACATTAGCCACTATCGTTGATTATTGTCATGATCAAGGTGCAAATGCGGTATATACAGCTGTCCTACTCGATAAACAAAAAGCCGAACGTTTGCCGGGTGGAACAACCTCCGCAGATTTCACAGCGATCACTATGGATCAGGGTTTTGTTTTTGGATATGGAATGGACTATAACGGTTATTTAAGAAATGCACCCGGTATTTACGTTGTAGCCCCTGAGCATGAATAATAACTTGTCAAATTTTTTTTAGTTAAAATAGGTTACTTACCATGAATAACTCATCTATCAGTACTATTAAGGATGCTTCTTTTGACGAAGAGGTATTACAAGCTGATTCGTCATCTGTACTCGTTGATTTTTGGGCAGAATGGTGTGGTCCCTGCAAAATGATTGCACCTATTTTAGAGGAGCTTGCACCAAAATATCTTGGAAAAATAAAAATTGTTAAATTAAATGTTGACGAGAACCCTAATACCCCGGCAAAATATGGCGTGCGCGGTATTCCTACATTAATCCTCTTTAAAGATGGAAAGGCATTAGAGACCAAGGTCGGTGCCTTATCGAAATCACAGTTAGAAGCATTTTTAGATGGACATCTTGCTTAAAGACCCATTTATTCTGTAACTATTTTTCTAAGTAGGATGAACATTGAAATAAACATTACTACCCGATACTAAAATTGCTTTGGGATTTAGGTAACTTTTCGCATTACATTAACGCATGCGTAGGAACACTATTTGTATTTCTACTCGGATATAAAATTATAAATGAATTTATTAAACTATACACACAGCAATTGGATTTTTGATAGGGCGCCGTGAAAATGAAACAACCGCCATATATTAATACACATCAGCACTGTGAATTGATCGGCAACGCAATTAAAAATTTAAATGCAAAAGATATATCTCTAAATTCTTGACACTCACTTTCTAATTAATATTCCAATTAACTATTTAATATTCACCCAATTTTTTACACTCCCTTTTATGAAAGAAACAATACTATGAATTTAACAGAACTCAAGAAAAACTCTCCCGCCGAATTAGTGGCTATCGCAGAAGAATTAAAAATAGACGGCCTAGGTCGTCTGCACAAAAAAGATATGATCTTTTCTATCCTCAAAGCACTAGCAAAAAGAGGAGAAGATATTTATGGGGATGGCGTATTAGAAATATTACCTGATGGTTTTGGTTTTTTACGTTCTGCGGAAGGATCTTACCTTGCCGGTCCAGATGATATTTATGTATCTCCTAGCCAAATTCGACGCTTTAATCTGCATACGGGAGACACAGTTTCAGGAAAGATTCGCCCTCCAAAAGAATCTGAACGTTATTTTGCTTTACTCAAAGTAAGCGAAATTAATTTTGATTCACCTGAAAATGCTAAAAATCGAGTTTTATTTGAAAACTTAACTCCTTTATTTCCCGACGAGCGAGTCACGCTGGAGCGTGGAAACGGTAGTACAGAGGATATTACGGCTAGAATTATTGATTTAGTTGCACCGAGTGGAAAGGGACAACGAGGTTTAATTGTATCACCTCCCAAAGCCGGTAAAACCATGATGATGCAAAACATTGCACAATCCATCTCATATAATTGCCCAGAATGTTATTTGATTGTTTTATTAATTGATGAACGCCCTGAGGAAGTAACCGACATGCGTCGTTCGGTTCGCGGCGAAGTGATTGCAAGTACCTTTGATGAACCTGCAACTCGCCATGTCCAAGTTGCAGAAATTGTTATTGAAAAAGCGAAGCGCTTAGTCGAACATAAAAAAGATGTCGTTATTTTATTAGATTCCATTACCCGCTTAGCGCGTGCTTATAATACTGTTATCCCCTCTTCAGGAAAGGTATTAACCGGTGGTGTTGATGCAAATGCACTACAACGGCCAAAACGCTTTTTTGGAGCCGCGCGAAATATTGAAGAAGGTGGTAGTTTAACCATCATTGCAACCGCCTTGGTGGATACCGGTTCAAAAATGGATGATGTTATCTATGAAGAATTTAAAGGCACCGGTAATATGGAAATTCATCTTGACCGAAGAATCGCTGAAAAGCGTATTTATCCTGCTATTCATTTAAATCGCTCGGGTACTCGACGTGAGGAATTACTGGCTAAACCCGATGTATTACAAAAAATGTGGATATTACGAAAGATTTTACAGTCCATGGATGAAGTGACGGCTATGGAATTCTTAATCGAGCGTTTAAAAAATACCAAAACTAATGACGAATTCTTTGATTCAATGAAAAAATAACTTCATTCAACTATAAACTTGCTTCGCATCAATTGTCAGTGTTACCAGAATTGTAAATTAGGTGGCCGGGGTTTATGTGCTGCGAATTGGAGTAGATTTAAGTTTTTTTTCTAAATCGCTTAATACAGCAGGAAGCTCATGGCTAATAAGTGTTGCTAATTTTTCGCAACAAGGTTCCAAAGCACTGTCTTTACGCCATAACATTCCAATCTTTCGTTCTGGTATTGGAGCAGCAAAAGGTTTATTAACAATTAAAGACTGCTCTTCAAGCGCTAATAATGGAAGCAACGTAATTCCAGCCCCGCTCGCTACCATATGCCGCAATGTTTCTAAACTCGTTGCACGATAATTCATTTTTTCTTCAAGCTTACTTTTCTCATGACAAACAACCTCCAATGCCTGATCCCTAAGGCAATGTCCCTCTTCTAAAAGGAGGAGATTATCATGATTTAAATCCTTTAAATGTAACTCCTTAGAGTTATATAATGAATGCGAAACAGGCATAACTAAAAAAAAAGGTTCTTTAAATAAGGTTTGTACAATCAATCCTTTATGTTGAACAGGTAATGCCAATATAATGGCATCTAAACTTCCTTGTTCCAGTTTTGTTAAGAGCGTCTCAGTTTTATCTTCATATAAATATAACGTGAGTTTAGGCAATTGCCGTTTAATGACAGGTAAAATATGCGGAAGTAAATAAGGACCTAGACTGGGAATCAACCCTAAGCGTAATTCACCAGAAAAGGGGTCGTTAGCTAATTTTGCCAATCTTTCAAGCTCATTCATTGCAGACAGTACATTTTTTGCTTGTTCAACAACACTTAGACCCGATGCAGTAATTAAAACCCTTTTTTGACCACGCTCAAATAATTGCACGCCTAAAGCCTGTTCTAATTTTTTTAATTGTATACTTAACGTGGGTTGACTAACCGAACACGCTTTAGCGGCTTTGCCAAAATGTCGATATTCAGCCAAAGCTAGTAAATATTTAAGATCTTTTAGATTCATAATACCTCGAATGTAAACAAGCTAATTTTTTATAGTTTTTTAGCATTGTAGAGAGAACTAAACATTAAGTATGCGTTGAGGGGTGACACTACAAATTGTATTCATATTTGACTGGATTTTCTGGGCAAGCTTTTATTCCACACTCTAAATAGGTAGAAATACCGTTAGAAATAGCTAAAAGAAAAACCAATGCAAAAACAACATGCGTTAATAATTGCATACCTTTACTTTTAGAGAGCTCATCATATTCATATTGAGGAGAAATACTAAAAATAACCGAGATATAGATGATAATCCCTACACAGAGAAGAAACAGCCAGGTATAAAGATGCAAACCTAATATAGGCAAACCAAATCCAGGATCGCCTGGGATGACATGCAAAAAGATTTGGCGCACACAAATCGACGCCGTGAGCATGGCTGCTAATAACGACAACGTATAATGTGCCGGCCGTATCTTAAACCGCACATTTAACAAAAAGCCAAATGCAATAGCTAGCACACCTAGCCGTTGTAACAAACATAAAGGACAAGGCAATTCATGATAACGAATTTGTAAAATAAAGGCGATAAACAACAAAAAAACCAAGCCCAAAGCATCTAACGCATTGAGTGTTTTAATAATTCTGACTACTTTATAAGGATGCATAATAATTACCTCTAAAATTGCAGAGATAACTGAGTAGTTATATGATGAATGAACACAAAAGTGGTCAATAATAAAAAGACTAAAAATAAACCTATAGCCAGCCTGCGCTGCTTGCACCAGGCCAAGAGCACACAAAGACTATAGAAAAAGAATAGCGCTAGCATACCTACACCTACCCTATATAAGTTTTTTTAAATCTAGCTTAGTTTTAATAAAAAATCTATGAAGAATACTTATCCAATATCGCCTGGACCCCACTCCATGCTTTCAATCTGGTCACAGATTCTACCAAGATTTCATTGCTGTCATGCTGTTCGGCCTCATGTAC
>CASFML010000058.1 GCA_949295795.1 uncultured Gammaproteobacteria bacterium
CCAAGCATTTGTAAAAGATCCGGATCTACGCGTTGGACAGTTATTAAGGGATGCCGGAGCAGAGATCATAAGCTTTGTGCGTTATGCAGTGGGTGAGGGAATAGAAAAACCCAGTGAAGATTTCGCTGAGGCAGTGATGGCTCAGGTTAAAAATTCTTCTTAAATTCCTCAATGATCAACACTGATTTTTACAAGTCAGTGTTGATGTCCACTTAAATTCTATATTGCTACGCTTTCTACGTGAGCTTGTTATGTGAATCTTGTTGGCTAACAATTCCTTTTTTCTTTTTATCATTCTTAAAATTAAAGTGGCTTGATTGTTGCTAAAAAAAAATGCTTTAATTTTTATAAACACGCGTTTTTTTTAGAAAAAAAGGAATTATTTATGCCTAACAATAATGTTAATACTATTATTTCTCAAGAACAAAAAAGAAAAGCCATTAGTTTTCGGGTTGCTGTTGCTCAAGAAAATCTTGAAAATGTTCAAAGAAATTGTGATGCCTATACGTTAAATTCGGTGGATGCTAAAGGAAATACCGCATTACATTTAGCTTGTGAAAAGTTCGATGAAAATGAAAAGAATAATGTGCAAATACTAGCATTTCTTTTTGCACACGATCAAATTGATGTCCATAAAGAAAATAATGAGCGTAAAAAACCGCTAGAATTAGTAAAAAATTTATCGTTAGATTTTATAAAAAACTTTGATATGAAACCAAACCTAAGAGATGAAATTTTTCTAGGAGCGATCAATGCGATTGTTAAACAAAAAATAGTCTTTGGTGCGCCTAATTGGCAACAAGTAAATTTCCCGCACCAAAAACCTACATCCGCAAGTGAATGGAAAGACAATGATCCCAATTATTATCGGATTGATGTGTTACATGAAATATTGACTTTCACAGAGATGATTCTTAGTCAATTTAAAGAAGATCCAAAAGAATTTTGGATTATTTTTCGGATTATCCATGCGAGTTTAGCAGAGGCTTTTCAAGTGGGCCGATGTGATGAACAGGTTGCAGCGGCTTTTAATCTATTTTTACTCAGTAAAGAACAAATCAATTTAGAATGGTTTCAAGCAACGAGTCTAGGTAAGCGAGGGGGACAAAATTTTCTTGTTTTAAATAGAAACCTTCAGTTTGGTTGTCAAGATAAACCCACTGAGAAGCCAGAAGCTTGGCAAGAAGGTTGGGTGCTCGATCCAATGGATGGTCGAGTCGATAAACTTAATGACATAACGGCTGCAAAATTGATGGGTCATCTAGCGAGGATAATTTCAGAGTCTGATATTGAAAAAATTAATTTAAAGCATTGTATCGCTATGAAATTACCCTTAAAAGCAAAGCATCATGAAATTTTAATGACTGAATTGAAATCATTCAAAGATATATTCAATTGCCTATTTTTGGAAAAATGGGATGAAACTTGGAAGGAAGGAATAAATGTTGCTTTAATCAAGGAACATAAAATTTGCAACAGTCTCAGTGGCCAAATAAAAATTCTAACAAAACACGGTGTCGATCAATTTTTTAATATCCTAGATGCTAAAATTCAAGCGCATCAACTAAGAGCTCAGCTAGCTGTTAATGAGGCTACTGAATTGGTTGAGGAAATTCGGAGTTTAAAATTAAACTAAATTTATCTTTTCTATTCTTAGAGCAGGCATTGGGCTAGAAACAGTGCGCAGCATAGGTTATTATCTCATCTCTTTAACTTGTTATTTTGTCATGGCACATTCATTAAAATATCGACGTGTTTTGCTTAAGTTGAGCGGGGAAGCGCTTCATGGAGAAGCTTCACAAATGCTTGATCCTAAAGCGCTTAATCGTATTGTCTCCGACATTATTGCTGCTGTAGATTTAGGTGTGCAAATAGGCATTGTCGTGGGTGGTGGTAATCTTTTTCGTGGCGAAGTATTAGCGCGTAATGGTATAGACAGAATTACCGGCGACCAAATGGGGATGCTGGGTACGGTAATTAATGCATTGGCATTGCATGATGCATTAGAGAAGCACAAAAAGATTACTAAAATTATGTCGGCGATTCCTATCGGTGGTTTTGCTCCTTTATTTGAACGCCACAAAGCGATTCGCTATCTCAAGAAGGGTTACATTGTTATCTTTGCTGGTGGAACAGGAAATCCCTTAGTGAGTACCGATTCTGCAGCAAGTTTGCGTGGTATCGAGATCGGTGCTGAGTTATTACTCAAGGCAACGCATGTTGATGGTATCTACAATGCCGATCCCAAAAAGGATCCCAAGGCTAAGTTATATTCCCATGTGAGCTTTGAAAAGGCCTTAGAACAAGAACTTGGTATCATGGATTTAGGTGCATTTACACAATGCCGTGATTATGATTTACCGATACGGGTCTTTAATATTAAATGCAAACATGCTTTAGTGGATATTCTAAAAGGTGAAAATAAAGGTACATTAGTGAGTAAGAGGAATTAGATATGATAGGATCCATAAAATTAACAACCGAACAAGGTATGAAAAAGGCATTGGAAGCGTTAAAGGTTAACTTAGCGAAGTTAAGAACGGGCAGGGCACATCCAAGCTTATTAGAGCAATTACGTATTCCTCAATATGGTGGTAATGAAGTGCCTTTAAATCATGTAGCTAGTATTACCGTTGCCGATGCACGAACCTTGTTAGTGACACCCTGGGAAAAGGCTTCGATTCCTATCATCGAAAAAGCCATTATCCAATCCAACTTAGGCTTAAACCCCTTAACAGCCGGTAATGTGATTCGTGTTCCATTAGCGATGTTAACCGAAGAACGTCGACGCGATATGAGTAAATTAGTCAAACAAGAAGCCGAGGATGCGCGCGTTTCGATCCGTAACTATCGTCAAGATGCGAATCAACAACTTAAGGATTTGATTAAGAAGAAGCTTATCACTGAAGATGAAGAGCGTCGCGCTAAGGATATGATCCAAAAAATGACAGATCAAAATATTGCAGAAGTAGAAAAGTTAGCAAAGACCAAAGAAGAAGAGTTAATGCAAATTTAATCTCACCATTCTATGTCAATTTCAGACAATGTTCAGGCACTAAAACGTCCACGTCACATCGCTATTATTATGGATGGAAATGGTCGCTGGGCGAAACATCGACATTTACCGCGGGTATTAGGTCATCAAGAAGGTGTAAAAGCGGTTCGTAAGGTCGTTAAACTGTGTGGAGAAATGGGCATTGAAGCCCTTACCTTATTTGCCTTTAGTAGTGAAAACTGGCAACGCCCTGAACAAGAAGTCAATTATTTAATGACGCTATTTTTAAATACCTTACGCAGCGAAATTGATAAATTAGCTAAAAACAACGTGAAGCTAAGAATGGTGGGTCATTTAGAAGGTTTTAATCAGCCACTCCGTGAATGGATTAATAAATCTCAAGCGTTAACGGCTGAAAATACCGGTCTACAATTAGTCATTGCGGTCAATTATAGCGGTCAATGGGATATCGTGCAGGCGGCCCAGAAAATCATGGATCAAGTTAAAAAAGGCGAGTTCAAGCAGGAGATATTAACTCAAGCACGCTTTGCTGATTATTTAAGTTTAGCGGATTTACCAGCGGTCGATCTTTTAATTCGTACCAGTGGTGAATATCGAATAAGCAATTTCTTGTTGTGGCAGTTGGCTTATACCGAATTGTATTTTACCGATATTCTATGGCCTGATTTCGATGAAGCTGAACTCAATAAAGCGTTGGATTTTTATAGGAAACGAGAACGACGATTTGGATGCATCACCGAACAACTCGCAGAAATAAATGCTTAAACTTAGAATTTTAACAGCACTGATATTGATTCCTTTAGTAATCATTGGAATTTTTTATACATCGACATTTTATTTTAAACTCATTACTGCGGGTATTATGTTATTGGCCGCTTGGGAATGGGCGCCTTTGAGTGCCTATACCGCTTTACCGCAACGTTTTTTGTATGTAGGCATCCAAGCGGCCATTTTATTCTTTGCTTTACCTTATTTACGCGATGACGGGATCTTACTGTGTGGTTTAATTTTTTGGTTATTTTTAAGTGTTTATTTAATTTGGGCACGCAGTCGATCCCAATTACCGATGATTAATCCGGTTATGAGTGCTATTTTAGGTTGGTTAATCATTAGTTTGTGTTGGGTATCATTGCAACGATTACAACTGACACCGATTTACTTATTGTTTATGTTACTGATTGTTTGGTTATCGGATACAGCAGCCTATATCGGTGGTCGTTTATGGGGGCGGCATCTTTTAGCACCCACCTTGAGTCCCAAAAAAACCTGCGAAGGTTTTATTGCTGGATTATTGTTTACTTTGCTTTCGGCAATATTCATAAAACATTTTATCGAGCTAAAGCTCACATATGGACAACTTGGGTTATTGGTGTTGCTGACCAATTTAGCGGCGGTCATGGGAGATTTATTTGAAAGTCAGTTAAAACGATTGCGAGGTTTAAAAGATAGTGGCCAATTATTGCCTGGACATGGTGGAATTTTGGATCGGGTCGATAGTTTATTAGCAGCTGCTCCTGTGTTTTCAGGATCTTTATTACTATTAGGTTTAGTAACATGAAATCTTTAACTATTTTAGGTGCAACTGGCTCTATAGGTGTTAATACCTTAGACGTGATCAGTAGGTATCCGATGCGTTTTCGAGTAGTTGCTTTAACCGCGCACTATAACATCGATCTGCTCTTTCAACAGTGTCTAAGATTTAATCCCGCTTACGCGGTGGTTAGCAGTGAAAATCTTAGCGAAAATCTTCAGCAACGTTTGCGTGCGGAATCTTCAAAAACTAAGGTATTATTCGGTAAGGATGCCTTAGCTTTTGTTGCGAGTCTTGATGAGATAGATACCGTAATGGCTGCGATTGTGGGCGCAGCAGGTTTATTACCTACCTTAGCCGCGGTACAAGCCAAGAAGCAAGTATTGCTTGCGAATAAAGAAGCTTTAGTCATGGCAGGCCCTTTATTCATAGAGGAGGCACAGCGAGCGCAGACGACCTTAATCCCCGTTGATAGTGAGCATAATGCTATTTTTCAGTGCTTACAGGGACAAGTTGCACCGGGCAATGTTTGTAAAAGTCTCGAGAAAATAATTTTAACCGCATCGGGTGGTGCTTTACGTCATAAATCCTTGGAGCAATTACCAGATTCAACACCGACACAGGCCTGTCAACATCCGAATTGGCGTATGGGACGCAAGGTCAGTGTTGATTCAGCAACGCTTATGAATAAGGGTTTTGAAGTCATCGAAGCTTATTTCTTGTTTGGTCTCGCACTCGATCAAATAGAAGTGGTGTTACATCCGCAGAGCATTGTGCATTCTTTAGTAGAGTACGTGGATGGATCCGTTCTAGCCCAATTAGGCAATCCTGATATGCGTATCCCTATTTCCTATGCTTTGGCTTTTCCAGAACGTATCGATAATTCGGCCGCGCGTCTAAATTTATTAAAGGTAGCGCGTTTGGATTTTTTGAAGATTGATGAAAAACGTTACCCTTGTTTAAATTTAGCCTATCAAGCATTGCGGATTGGTGGAACAGCAACAACCATACTGAATGCCGCCAATGAAATTGCTGTACAAGCGTTTTTAGACGGCAAGATTTATTTTACTGATATTGCCAAACTCAATCAGGATGTATTGGAAAAGATTCATTCTCGACCGGTTTCTAATCTCAGTATTATCTTGGAAGATGATAATTTAGCGCGTGAGATTGCTAAAGAGATGATTTTAAAGCATTATAGCGCGAGAGAAACGAAAAGGATGCGAAGAGAATCCATCATCCATTAGAAAGAGTAGGATCTTTTTTTAGCTAAAAAATAATGAATATGTTACGACTTTTATTGAGAATTATTTTAGTAGGATCGTTATCGATCATTTTTTTTCTAGCATTGCCCGCGCAAGCTTTTACTGTCAAACGGATCGAGATTGAAGGTCTGCAAGGCATTACTCGCGATACCGTCCTCAGTTATTTACCCATAAGAGCGGGCCAATCCTTTCAATCTTATCAATCAACAGCCATCATCGATGCACTCTATGCAACCGGTTTTTTTAGTGATGTCACTTTAGAAGAACGAGCCAATGCTTTAATTATAAAGGTCGTTGAAAGGCCGACCATTAGTGAAGTTGATATTACGGGAAATAAAGAAATTCCTAAGGATAAGTTAAAACAAATTGTAAAAAAAATCGGTCTCGTTCGTGGACGTTTGTTTGACAAAGCCACTTTAGATCGCTTTGTGGCACAACTGCGTATGCAATACGATAACATGGGTAAATATGCGGCGCGCGTCACACCGATTGTTAGGACATTGCCTAATAACCGGGTATCGGTACGAATTCTTATTTCAGAAGGGCTTACTGTAGAAATTGCTGATATTTCTATCATTGGTAATCATGCTTTTAGTGAAAGAACGTTACGCAATGCTTTACCCATGGGCACACACCATTTTTGGTCATTTTTCACTAATAGCGATCAGTATAGTCAAGATCGGTTATCGGCAAGTTTAGATGCGTTACAATCTTATTATATGGATCGGGGTTATCTTAAATTTAAGGCTGATTCGACGCAGGCTAGTTTAACGCCTGACAGAAAGCATGTTTATATTATCATTCATGTCACAGAAGGACCGATATACAAACTTAGCGGTTATCAACTCACTGGAAATGTCGTTGTTTCGCAAACAAAATTGCAGAAGCTTTTAGCCCCTTTACAAAGAGGCCAAGTCTTTTCGCGTGCAAAAATAGTCGCAGCCGAGCAGGGTATTAAAAAGGCGCTGGGTGATTTTGGTTATCTATTTGCGACTGTGAATACTGCGCCACAAATCGATGAAGAAAATAAAACTGTTTTTTTAACCTTTTATGTCGATCCAGGTAATCGAGTCTATGTACGACATATCAATATTTCCGGTAATCTAAAAACACAAGATTTAGTTTTTCGGCGTTTATTACGTCAACAAGAAGCCAGTGTGGTTTCTGAATCAGATATAAAGTCATCTTTGAGACAGCTTAATATGAGTGGCTTTCTGGAAGGAGAACCCCAGTTCAATCCAATTCCTATTGCGGGTTATACCGATCAGGTCGACCTCGATATTAATGTCAATGAAGCGCATGCAGCGCAAGCTTTATTTAGTTTAGGGTATGGTACTAACGGGCCGGTAGTCGGTGCATCATTAAATCAAAATAATGTTTTCGGAACGGGTAATCAATTAGGTTTAAACTTCAATAATACGCGTGCCGCTACTGTTTATAGCATTAGTTATAATAATCCTTATTATACACTCGATGGTATACAACGCGGATATGATATCTTCTATCAACGTTCAACACCGGGTGATCTGAATACCACGACCTATAATACTAATACCTACGGTGCCGATCTCCATTATAGTATCCCTTTTGATGAACGCGGAGATAGTTTGCAGATCACAGGAGGTTTGCAAAAGTTACAACTTAACTTGCCGCCAACTTCACAACAATCACTTGAGGTGCAAAAATTTGTTTCGCAACACGGTGTACAATTTAATCAATTTTTATTTACGCTGGGTTGGTCACGAAATAGCTTGGATCGTTTGTATTTTCCTACGAGCGGGGTCTATCAAAATGCCAATGTCCAACTGGCCTTACCAATCGGTGGTCAACCTTTATACTATTATAAAGGCGCTTACTCAGAAATCGGTTATTTGCCTTTCAAGCATAATTTTATTCTGCAAAGTCGTCTAAGCTTAGGATATGGTAATGGCTTTGCTTCAACGAGCGGATTGCCATTTTTTGCCAATTATTATGCAGGAGGTATCGGTACCGATGGTCAGGTTAGAGGCTATGAAATCAGTTCTTTAGGACCTAGAGATACCAATGGCTATCCTCTGGGCGGTAATGTGCTGACCGTAGGTAGCTTATCTTTAATTGTCCCAAATCCGATATCTGATAAATTAAGGACCAGTATTTTTATTGATGCGGGTAATACCTATTCTACTTTAGGGATTACTCGAGTGAATCCTCCGCCCCCAGTGATTAGAGGAGGTAGTGGGTCAGGACCCTTGCGTTATTCCACTGGAATAGATGTAGATTGGCGAGTTCCGGTTTTTAATGTAACATTAAGCTTTAGTATAGCTAAGGCAATGAATCCTCAACCTGGCGATCAAACCCAAGTTTTCCAATTTAATATTGGAACAGGTTTTTAATTTTAGCTTATTTAAGGAGCTGATAATGAACAAAGTTTGCTTACTATCTACCATGACATTAATGGCAGGTCTGTTGACCTTGCCCGTTCATGCTGACGAACTAAAATTAGCGGTTGTTGATATGCAAGCGATATTACAAAAGGCTCCACAGATTTCCAGAATTAATGATGCTTTAACACGCCAATTTAAAGGCCGACAAGATAGCATTGTTAAAGCACAAAGCGAATTACAAAAAGAAGCGGATAATTTGCAAAAAAATGCGGCCGTCATGCAAGCCGATAAACGTAGTAATTTAGAAAATAAGCTAATGATTGATCGTAATAATGTAAATTCAATGATCGCTTCGTTTCAAAAAGATTTATCTAAAAAGCAAAGTGAGTCCTTGCATAGCTTTAGTCAGCAATTAGACGGCGTAGTGAGTAAGGTGGCTGCGCAATCAGGTTATGATGTAGTCATTCAAAAAGGTAGTACCTTATATGCTAAAAATAACCTTGATATTACCCAACAAATTTTGGACGCCTTAAAAAGGGCTTAGTACTCTTTTGTACTTGAATTTTTAGCTGCGTTTGCTTGCTAGCTTAACAAATCGCATGCATGTCGGTTGGTGCATCCCGATTGGTTCATGCTTGTGACAACTTGCCTCGTATGACTAGGAGCTGCGTGCTCCTCAGGAAAGATTTGACTACAGACTGAAACAAAAACTAGAGTTAGACATGCAGCGTGGACATTCATTACAAGAAATTGCACATCTCATTGATGCTGATCTGAAAGGCGATGCGGCCTGTTCAATCAGTGGCATTATGACACTGCAAAATGCACAGCAGGGACAAATTTCTTTTTTAGATAATAAACGTTATCTAAAATATCTTGCGAATACCCAAGCATCCGCGGTTATTCTTCGTGCAGAATGCTTAAAACATGCTCCGAGTAATGCCTTAGTCGTCGCTGATCCTTATCTTGCTTTTGCTAAGGTGGCTAAATTATTTGAGCGAGCTCCCAAATGTCATCCCGGAATACATGTAACAGCCATTATTGGTGAAAATTGTCAAATTCATCCGAGCGTGAGCATTGCTCCCTATGTGGTCATTGGCGCTAATACGCGTTTAGAGGCGGGTGTTGTGGTAGGTGCTGCTTGTGTTATTGGCAATAATGTCGTTATGGGCGCTAATACGCGTTTAACATCGCATGTCAGCGTATGTGCGGATACGCAAATAGGTGAACGAGTCCTTATTCATAATGGGTCGGTTATCGGCAGTGATGGTTTTGGTTTAGCCAAAGATAATAATAATAAATGGATTAAGATTCCCCAATTAGGAAAGGTGCAAATCGGTAACGATGTTGAGATTGGAGCGAATGTCAGTATCGATCGAGGTGCATTGGATGATACGATCATCAGCGATGGTGTAAAGTTAGATAATCAAATACAGGTAGGCCATAACGTTAGGATAGGCGAAAATACCGCCATTGCGGGTTGTACTGGGATTGCTGGAAGTACGCATATTGGTAAAAATTGTATGATCGGTGGCGGAGTTTGTATCAACGGACACATAGAAATTGTGGATAATGTTTGTATTACTGGGATGTCAAGTGTAGTACACTCTATCCGTAGTCCTGGAGTTTATTCCTCTACGCATTCGACTCAACCACAACGTGAATGGCAAAAAAATAGCATCCGGTTTCGTCAACTGGATCAATTGGCTAAAAGATTACGAAGAACTGAAGCAATAATTAATAATAAACCGATCGATAACGATTAAACACTATTAAAAAAACAGAAAAAATATACTCGCGACAATGGGATTATTGAATTCAAATGCAAAGAGTATAACAACTTAGGTAAGAATTATGAATGAAGTTATGGATATTCAAGAAATACTATCCTATTTACCCCAGCGTTATCCTATTTTAATGATCGACAAAATCATTTCTATAGTGCCAGGTAAATCAGTAAAGGCTATAAAAAATGTAACCGTTAATGAACCTTATTTTTTAGGCCATTTCCCAGGTAATCCTATTATGCCAGGCGTTCTTATTCTAGAAGCGATGGCGCAAGCAACAGGTATACTCGCCTTACACGAAAATAGAGATCGTAAAAATGATTTTTTATATCTTTTTGCAGGTGTTGATGAAGCGCGCTTCAAGCGACCCGTCGTACCGGGTGACCAATTATTGATAGAGGCAGAGGTTATAAAGGTAAAAGGACATATTTGGAAATGTAAAGTGACTGCTAAAGTGGATGGTGAATTGGCCTGTGAAGCAACGCTGATGGGTGCTGGGAGAAAATGCTAAGATGATAGACCCGCTGGCTATTATTGATCCCGCTGCTAAGCTAAGTTCTAATGTGACTATCGGACCTTGGAGTATTATTGGTCCTGAGGTAGAGATTGGCCCTGATACGGTCATCGGATCCCATGTGGTATTAAAAGGTCCTATGCGTTTGGGTGCGCATAACAAAATTTATTCTTTTTCTTCTATTGGTGATGATCCGCAAGATAAAAAATATCAAGGGGAAAAAACCTATTTGGAAATCGGTGATCATAATGTCATTCGCGAATATTGCACGATTAATCGCGGTACTGCTCAAGATAAAAGCTTAACAAAGATTGGTCATCATAATCTTTTCATGGTGGGTTCACATATTGCTCATGATTGCGTGATAGGTGACCATGCTATTTTTGTTAATAATGTCGCTTTAGCGGGACACGTTACCATCGGAAACTACGCTATCTTAGGTGCTTATAGTGCCGTGCATCAATTTTGCCATATTGGTGCTCATAGTTTTATTGCTGCATCCAGCATGGTACGTCAAAATGTGTTGCCGTATATTTTGGTAGAAGGTGGTCATGAAGCACGTGCTTGTGGTCTTAACAAAGAAGGTCTAAGAAGAAGTGGATTTTCTGAGGAGGCGATAAGCGATTTACGTTGTGCTTATAAATTAATTTTTCGGAATAACTTAACGGTTGATCAAGCTTTAGAGAAATTAAAACCTTTAGAAATCGATTCTCCCCATGTAAAACTCATGGCAACAGCACTTAAAAATTCTGAACGTGGTATCATTCGCTAAACTTCCGATTCGTATTGGCATTGTCGTCGGTGAAGCCTCGGGCGATAGGCTGGCCGCTGATTTGTGCAAGGAATTTAAACGCAGACAAATTCCTTTTACTATCGTTGGGGTTGCGGGTCCAGAACTTCTGCAACAAGGTGTGCAGTCCTTATTCCCCATGGAACGCTTATCCGTCATGGGTTTAGGTGAAATTCTGAAGCAATTACCACAACTACTGCGTAGTCGCCGAGAGGTCGCTGAATATTTTAGCGCGCATCCACCCGATGTATTTATTGGTGTTGATGCTCCCGAATTTAATCTAGATTTAGAAAAAACGTTAAAAAAGCAAGGTATACGTACCATACATTATGTGAGTCCTAGCGTTTGGGCGTGGCGTCGTTGGCGCTTAAGAAAGATTGCGAAGGCAGTCGATTTAATGTTATGCCTTTTCCCCTTTGAAAAATGTTTTTATACAGACTATCAAATTCCCGTGAAATTTGTTGGGCATCCTTGTGCAGATGAAATTCCTTTAACTATCGATAGGTTAGCTGCCCGTAAAACCTTAGGGCTGTCAGAAACGGCTTCTATTATTGCCATACTTCCCGGTAGTCGTCATAATGAGATTAATTATTTAGGGGAAGTATTTCTTAAAACCGCGCAACGTTGTTACCAACAAAATCCAAAACTGATCTTTGTTGTCGCGATGGTTAATAAGGAAAGAGAGTTACAATTTCTTCAACTGGTTAAACAAATAACACCCAATCTACCTTTGCAACTTATTTGCGGTCGTTCGCATCATGTTATGGCAGCGGCAGATATTGTTTTGCTCGCTTCGGGTACTGCAACGCTAGAAGCCATGTTATTAAAAAAACCTATGGTTGTTGCTTATAAAATGAGTAGACTTTCTTACTGGATGGCAAAACTGCTGATCAAGGTTGATTATATTGCTTTACCTAATTTATTAGCAAAAAAATTATTGGTTCCGGAATTTATTCAAAAAAAAGCCAACGTTGAAAATTTATCGCAAGCATTATTTTATTATTTGAACAATCCAGATTTTGTGAGTAAACTAAAAAAAGAATTTTTAGTGCTCCATCAACAACTTCGTTGTCATGCCAGCAAGCAAGCAGTGGATGCAGTATTAAAAATTTTAAGTATTCATGTCTGATAAAAATATTTTTTAGATGTGATTTAATTTTTTTATTCCATAGGCTGCTATCAATATGGAAAAGCTAGATATAGACTCACAGTCATTGGATTTTTGGCAAGCCGTGAAAAATGCGCAACCGCAATGTATTCAAGGATACATAAGGATTGCGCATTGAGCGACAACACAGACAAAAAATCAACTGCGAAGAGTATAGCCGGCGTTGATGAAGCGGGACGCGGTCCTTTGGCGGGTCCAGTATTTGCCGCAGCGGTTATTTTGGATAGCAGAAAACCCATTGCAGGCTTAGCTGATTCTAAACAATTAACGCCAAAAAAGCGTGAGTACCTCGCTAAAAAGATTCAAGAAAAAGCCAAGGCATGGGCCATAGGTCGCGCTGAAGTAGAAGAAATTGATCGTTTAAATATTTTTCAAGCCAGCTTGCTTGCTATGCAACGTGCTGTGTGTGCTTTAGCGATAATACCGAGTTTAGTTTTAATTGATGGAAAACATAGCCCAAAATTAGATTATGTTACTAAGACGATTATTAAAGGCGATGAGAAAATTTCCGTGATTAGTGCGGCTTCGATTTTGGCTAAGGTACATCGTGATGCCAGCATGGTTTTGCTCGATATAGAATTTCCAGGTTATGGTTTAGCACAACATAAAGGCTATACTACGCGCCAACATTTACATGCTTTAAAAAAATTAGGTCCTAGTCCCGTTCATCGTCGTTCATTTGCACCCGTTCGTGAATTTGGACAGGCATAATAAGTAACTCTAATCTTTTTAGTTTAGTAGCTTAGTGTAGCTTAGTAATAAAAAATGTAAGTAATCTTCTGGTAACTATTAAATATGCTTTATTGCTATTAGAAAATAGCTGTTAAACATCACCTAAAAAACAGTTAAATTATTGGTTAATAACGCTTAATTTTTTTACTGAAAAATGGTATAATGGTTTGTTGGATAGCGAATAAATAAGCTAAAATCGTTAGCTTATTTCAAGTCACTTAATTTTTCTAATAGCGTTATTAAAAAATATTTTTTAGTGCTTGACAGACTGGATGTATGATGTAGAATTCGCGGGCTCTTGAGTTTTTGGCTTGAGGGGGCAGAGGAGCTGAAGTAACAGAGGAGC
>CASFML010000059.1 GCA_949295795.1 uncultured Gammaproteobacteria bacterium
ATACTTACCGCAGATCGTCCAGACTCATCAAAACTAGTTGACGCATCAGTGATCGAGTTACCGGTTAAAATAACTTGCTTTTTCAACAATACCGGTTGATTTTCATATTGATATAATTGTGAACCTGCAGGTGAGATATTATTTATTTGGGCTAGATGTGGATCATGTAAGGTATCTACTAAGCGAAATTCTATAGTTGCTGTCCCACCTAAGATCTGTTGTGCTCGCGCTATATCCTGAACACCTGGCAAGTCGACTAAAATTCGATTACTCCCCTGCTGTTGAACAATGGGTTCCGCAACGCCTAGTTCATTAATTCGATTACGCAGTGTATTAATCGTTTGATCAATGGCAAGTTGACGCAAATTATTAAGGCCTTGTTCCGACCAAATCGCTAACAATAGTTTAAAGTTATTGCTTGCTTGGCTAAATTCAAAGCCTGGAAACTGTTGTTGCAACAACCTTTTGGCTTGCGTTAAGCTATAGGTATCTCTGAACAAAATGGATAATTGTTTTTCTTTTGGCGTTAAAGCTAAATAACGAATACGTGCTTGTTGTAAGTTTTCACTAATATTCTTTGCTAGCCCTTGCATGCGTTGTGCAATAAGATTATTGATATCGACTTCTAAAGCAAAATGCACACCTCCACGCAGATCCAATCCGAGTTTCATTGGCGTTGCGCCAATGGTCTGCATCCAACGAGGAGCCGAAGAGAGTAGATTAACCGCTACGGTATAATCATCTCCCAATGCGGAAGATAAAATATCCTTGGCTTTAAGCTGGGTATCGGTATTATTAAATCGCAGTATAAGCGTTTGGTGATTAAGTTCTTCTTTAGTAGGAGAAATTTGTACCGATTTCATCAAATTATTAACCTTGGACTGTAATGCGTCCAGGTTCACATGCATTATGGCTGTTGAAGGTGAAATTTGTACTGCCGGCTGCTCTGGAAAAAGATTAGGTGCAGCATAAATGAAACCCAATACTAGCAGCAATATTAATAATACATTTTTCCAGAGAGGGTATTTATTGAGCATAAAAGACTAAGACTTTATTGTCCCTTTAGGTAAAACGCTAGAAACCGCTGCTTTTTGTAGATGAATCTCTACGTTTTCAGCAACCTTTAAGCTAATTAAATCACCTTCTAATCGGGTCACTTTACCTACTATTCCACCGGTCGTGGTCACTTCATCGCCTATTGCTAAACTAGCCATTAATTGACGATGCTCTTTCGCACGTTTAGCTTGCGGTCGCCACAATAACAAATAAAAGATGACTACAAAACCTAATAAAATTAAAATTTGCGAAAAACCACCCGCTTGGGGAGATATTGGGGAAGCTGCTGATTGCGCAAAAGCATCTGTCATTAAAAAATTCATAATTTCTCCTATCGGAATAATAATATCAAGCCAAGCAATTTACCTGGTTCGCTGCGTATTCGCAAATTAGGATTTTGCAGCGCTAATCCACATCGCATCACCGTAACTAAAGAATCGATAACTCTGCTTAATAGCCTCATGATACGCTTGCATAGTCCATTCATAACCTGAAAATGCACACACTAACATCAGTAAGGTCGATTGCGGTAAATGAAAATTGGTAATTATGGCGTCAACACAACGAAAACTAAAACCTGGATAAATAAAAAGATCGCTGCTTCCAAGAAATGGTTTTATTGGATTATTTAATGACGCGGTTTCTAAACTTCTTACTACAGTAGTTCCTACTGCTATCACACGTTTATTGTTTTGTTTAGCCTGACGTATTTGTTCGCATGCCGCTGCAGACACAGTAACTTGTTCGTGATGCATGCGATGGTCTTCAAGGCAAGCACTACGTATGGGCTGAAAAGTTCCAGAACCCACATGCAAGGTAATATACGCAATATTTACACCCTTAGCCTTTAACTGGGTTAACAATTCTTCATCAAAATGTAAACCTGCTGTCGGAGCTGCAATAGCACCGGGAGAGGATGCAAAAACCGTTTGATAACGCTCCCAGTCAAGTAATTCATCAGCTCTTTGAATATAGGGAGGCAATGGAATATGGCCGATTTTATTTAAAAGTTCTAAAATAGAAGTGTTAGGTTCGATCAAAAAAAATAATTCGAATATATGATCTGAGCGTGCTGTCACTTCTAGACTTACTCCAGTTTCTAATATCAATATAGTCCCTAATTTAACTGACTTACTTGATTTTAATTGTGCTAAAACACATTTCTTATCGATAATTTTTTCAATTAAAATTTCTACTTTCCCGCCGGTAGCTTTTTTGGCATATAAGCGTGCAGGAATGACTTGAGTATTATTTAAAACTAATAGATCACCGGGATTTATAAAATCTAAAATATCTTTAAATTTTTTATGTTGGATGGATCCCGTTGTTTTATTTAAACACAGCAATCGACTATCAGTCCTTTGAGGTGTGGGATAGTGCGCGATGAGTTTTTCTGGAAGTTCATAAGCGAAATCTTCCGTCTTATAGTGTGTTTGCGTTTTCAAGTAAATTGACCATTAAATAATCAACAAGGCCAAAGCAAAAACCCGCACTAGGCGGGTTTTTTAGTATAGTAGCCTGGCGATGCCCTACTTTCCCATGGGGGAACCCCAAAGTATCATTG
>CASFML010000060.1 GCA_949295795.1 uncultured Gammaproteobacteria bacterium
ATATTCGCTTAGGTTTGGTATCTGATAACAATATTGAACTTGTTTTAAAACAAATTCATTTGAAAAATGTCGAGACAGCCGCTGATGGCAATCCAGACCATGGCCGTTATAAGATTAAAGCCTGCGACGTAGGTCATCAACAATTTCCTCAGGGTGTCGTTTTTGATGTGCAATTACAACGTTGGGTCCATGCGACACCTAATTTTTTAGAAGACGAAAGTGTTGAACCCAGATCGGTTGATTTTATGTTGCAAAGGGCTAACGAAGACTACATACGTCCCTTAAATCGAGTTGATTTTAGGAAAAGCGAAGCCGAAAGAACGGTCAGTTTGGATCCCAATGAAGTGCATGCGCTAAAAGCTCAATACGCTCACTATTATGCCAACCCTAATTTGAACAACCCTCAGTCTGAAATGTGGAAAGCAGACCAAATATTTTATCCCCTTGAAGTCGTGACTAATGAGATGGCAGGAATTCCATCTCCGGATTTTACAACAGGTTTATTACCGTCGAATCTTTTTCAGCCCGCTGAAAGCATGGACACATCAGACATAGAAGACCTAGAGGAGGGATTAAATGCAATGCAGGTGAATCCTGATAATTTTTTGGGCGCTGAAGATGTATTCCGCTGTCTTGGTAACCGACGTAGGCGCAGTGCTGGTCTATGCACATTAGATAGTGAGCACTTATTGGAAGGTTTAAGTGAATTGTCCGAGAACACACAAGCTGAAGTCTTAGAGCATGTTGCTACGCGTCACGTCGGTGGTGCTAAGCAAGAAGAAATAGCCACATTGATCCGTCAACTTAAATGGTCGCAGCATATCCAAAAGGTCGGTGATATTTCATCGAAAGCAATGGAGGGTTTTTTTGCTGCGGATGCGGTCCTCGGTTTTTTAAACGGTGACAAAAGCAAAGCAGCGATATTGATGGGTTTAAAAGGACTAGGTTATGTATCAAAACCCGCTGGGCATGTTGGCGGTGTTGCATTGAATACCTACAATACCTATGCAGATTTCAAAAATTTGCAAAAAAACTCCAATGATACGGCGGCATGGTTAAGGTTTGCGAGTAGTGGTATGCAGAGCGCTGTGGACCTCGGTAGTCTGGGTCTACGATCCGCCGCAAAGGTTTCCGAGATAGTCACTTTAGAAGTTTCTTCTACATTACTGGAGGCTTCAATGACATTCGAAGCAGCGGGTGGTGCTGTAGTGACGATAGTCATATTGGCAGATAGATTCTATGAAGCGGGTACAGCGGTGCGAGAGGAAGAGGATCTCTTACATAAGGATTTTTCTTTTGGGACGAAGATGACCGAGTTTGGACGTGCTGTTATAGGGATGCTCTCTCAATATGAAGAAAAAATACAGGATATTATCGAATATCAAAATCTCATTCCGCCACTAGAGGAATTCTTAAAAAAACACTCTGAATTAAAATGGTATATTTCTCCGGCTATTAAGTTCATAGAAACAAAAAAGAAATGTATGAGTCATGGACTGACAGGAAAAGGCTGTAGGCGCTACCAATATACGCCTATTTTTGCAGAGATAAAAAATAACTCAGTCAATTTTTCAGTGAAGCAAACCGGATTTAAATTAAATAACGAAATCCAGGATGCTTTTCCAAACCGTCAATTTACATGTTTACCCACTGGAGATGATATTTCTGTTTCTGCCGAAGGCGCTTATCGTTGTGAGGGTGCTTTTGCCTTGACTAACCCCAATAGTACTGGAACCGCCGCATTTTTTAATTTAGGCGAAGGGGACGATCAGGCAATAGGGTTTCAAAACGTAACTAATATGTTTATTGTGAAAAATGGTAAGAAGGCTTTTCACGCTGGCAATCAAGCGGATTTCTATGTATTGGCGGGAACACACATAATTACGGCTCCCGATCAACCGGCTGTAAGGGGTGGTTTGCACGGAGGTGCAGGTATCGATACGCTTGTTATGCGAGAGTTTAAACCTGAAACAGAATACATTGAATTAAATTTGCTAGCGGGTTATATGAAATATAATGCTAGCGAATTGCGTGTGACTAGTATGGAACGGGTTTTGGGGGGTGCACTTCCCCTTAGCGTTGTGGTGGCGTGTGATACAAAATCATTGGATACAGCGGTAGCTGGCATCATTAAAGGTCCAGATTTTATTTTCATCCCCCATAATTCAAGTTGTGATTATAACTTGGAGATGCATTTACACGCTCAGATGAGCGTGACAAATTCAGCCGAAAGGGGACACTTTATTTACACGGTTTCGCCAGGTAATAAGGGAAATGTGCTGGTTAATTTAGCGACTCATTCAACGGATCCACCCGCGTCTATTGCCCGCAGTATTCATCAAATAGAATTTAATGCGACGCTTGCCGATGTGAAAGCGATTAACTTTCCGACTCAATTAGACCGAGGCTTTCCGCGTATTTTACAATTACAGTTCTGCAAATCCTTAGCCGATCCAGCGGCAGAAAATTTTAACTTTGCATTACATACCTCGCACGTTCAAAACACCTTTATACGTTTTAGTGATCAAGGCAAGTTAAAAGTGGGTAATAAAAACCTTTATTATGTTCATTATGATTTGCGACAATCGGCCATTGAGATTATTAATGACTATGCACCGCTGATGCGACAACATAATTTGATCGGTTTTTTCATCAATGATCAGAACGAGCATATCTTGATAGGCCATCATAAACATGAAGTGATGGAAAATAATCCTAACGCGCTTCGCTCGCATCTCTATGGAAACGGAGGCCAAGGCGTATTTGTCATCAAGTCAGGTATGTCTGAATTACGCTTAGCTCGTTTACCCATTCCGCCTGTCGCAATTTATCATCTACCAGGTGATCCACACACCGATACCTTAGATTTACGGCCGCTTGTGCAACAAGTACAAAAGGAAATGAATCGCACGACGCAATTATTTTTAGTAACACCCAATGCTCAAAATCTTTTGAATGAGGATTTATTATTGATATTGGCGATTCCTTCCAGCGATCATTATCCACGAATTACGCCCATTGCGTCGATAGGTATACCGTGGGCCTTTAATTCTACACAGCATCATTGGTTTAAAAACCATCTGCAAATTTTTGTAAAGGATGATGAACCGCTACAGATAGTGGTTCGACATAAGAAGCTCTTCTTAAAACCGGTTACACCTACGCCGTTGGTGCTCGATAAAAAACATGAAATAGTAAAAGTGAATATTAACAATATCGAAACCAACACGACGATTATTCTTCCGGAAACCTACAGAGCAGGTACCTTTTTCCAACATAATAAAACCAATTTAATTTGGATGAATACACTGACTAACGTAAATAGTACTACCGAGCCTTTTACATTAATAATAGACAAATTTTTTCAAGCACCTAAGAATTTATTTTTACGATTTACGGACAATACCACCCTAGCGTTAACATCTTCATTGGCTAAGCTTAATGTGACAGAATTTTCAGGAGCGCAGCATGCCTATCTCACTCGTTCTCGCCAAGCATCCTTAGCGATTATTAATCCCAAGCAAGCGTTCTCTGCAACCACTGAATCGATTTTTGCAAGCACCATGGGCGTCATGCAAAATCAGGATTTAATTAATGCTATTAATGCGGATTCTCTAGAAAATCATATCGATGATTATTCAGGCGAAGAAACCAATAGCGTTAATTCTCTTGTAAGAGAACGTCAACGTCGTTCAATACCTAATACGGCAGGCCATAAGACAGATACTGAAACCAGATTGAAGCCTTATCAAGCAAAACCCTCTAAAGCGATAGCGATCAGTATTCCAATATCATCTTTGCTGAGCGGTCTAATATCGGGTGCGTGTCATGAAATATCCGAAAGAAATAAGCAACAGTATCCTAAATTACCAAAAATAATGTTTTTTGGCGTAAAGCCTATGGTATTAGCGATGGGTAGTGCGAGTATGAATTCATTACTGACAGGCCCGGCGCTATCGCTAGACTTAGAAGATGCCTGGTTGAGTTTTGCTTATTATTTAGGTATGAATTATGTAGGTTTGATCATGGCACAACTCGGAGAAAAGCTTACAGAAAAACTTCAAAACAAACTGATGAAGTGGATCATGCCTATTCTACTCTATACCTTTTTTCTGAATCCCAGTTTGGTTATCACACTGTTCAGTGAGGGTTTGAGTGTGCCAACGGTAGAAACGCTGGCGGTACCGATGTTCAGCCTATTCACCGGTGGCGTATTCTTCAAAACCGGTGAATGGTGCGCTAAGCAAGCAATTGGAAAATGTCTTCCAGCTAATGAGCTAAAGTCTGAGCGCCAAGAATGCAAGCTTTCGGCGTAAGGCCATGCTGTAACATCCTAAATAAATGATTTAGCTATCGACCGAATGCGTTTAAACAACATTCGGTCGATTCATCCTGCGATTCGGGATATAATCGCAAAACTTTCTGTTTGGAAGTGTTATGCAAATTAATCGAGCACGTTTTATTAGCTTAGAAGGTATTGAAGGCGTAGGAAAATCAACACAGACCCAGTTTGTTGCCGATTATTTGCAACAAGCCGGCGTTTCACTGACCGTCACCCGTGAACCGGGTGGTACACCGGTCGCTGAAGCGATTCGGGCCTTAGTATTACAATCTGATTTTGCACCAGAAACCATTATTCCTGAAACCGAACTCTTATTATTCTTTGCCGCGCGTGCGCAGCATATACATTATGTGATTAAACCGGCCTTACAACGCGGTGACTGGGTACTGTGTGATCGCTTTACTGAAGCCAGTTATGCCTATCAAGGGGGCGGTCGAGGTATTGATTTAGCTTTTATTCGTAGTTTGCAGTTATGGGTACAACAAGATTTAAAGGTTGATGCGGTTTTATTATTGGATGCACCGGTTGATATTGCATTACGGCGCACGCATCATCGAAAGACGGTTGATCGCATTGAAGCCGAGAAACAAGATTTTTTTACGCGTGCACGTGCTAGTTATCTCGAGCGAGCGAAACAAATGCCAGATAGCTATTATGTCATTGATGCCAGTCGTTCATTAAAGGATGTGCAAGAACAAATTAAGCAGGTCTTGGATCAGTTGTTAAGTGGTTGGGTCAAAGCGGATGAGAAAGATGATAGCTGACACTCATTTAGCCCCTTTACCCTGGCAGGTCTCGTTATGGCAGCAACTCTATCGCTGTCATCAAACAGGATATTTACCGCATGCGCTACTATTAACGGGTCAAGCCGGCTTAGGTAAAACCTTATTTGCCAAAAATTTTGCGAAAACCTTATTATGTCAACAACCGGTGAATCAGAACGCTTGTCAGCATTGTCGCGATTGTATTTGGGTCGCTGCAGGAACGCATCCGGATCTGTGCCTATTGGCTCCGGAAAAACCAGGTCAGGGCATTAAGATTGATCAAATACGTGATGTGATTGCAAAGATAAACCATACCAGTCAAGCAGCCTACAAAATTATTGTGATTAATCCGGCAGAGAGTTTGTTACTCGCGGCCAGTCAAGCATTATTAAAAAGCCTAGAAGAGCCTAGCGACCGTACGCTATTTATTTTACTGACTGAAAGGATTGAACGCTTACTGCCGACCATTCGCAGCCGTTGTCAGAGTGTACGGTTTCTGCCGCCGGAAAAATCTTTAGCAAAGACCTGGTTAGCACAGCAACTTCCTGAGTCTACAATCATTGATAAACTTTATGACTTAGCAGCAGGTGCACCGTTGCTGGCCATACGCTATGCACAACAGAACTATGTGGCATTTTATACCGATTTATTGACGGCTTTAACCCAGTTACTTAACCATGATCGGGATCCGATCCAGTGTGCTGCGTACTATGTAAAAACCGATACCCAACAATTATTATCAACCTTATTACAGATTGTCAGCGAATTATTAAAATGTCAGTTGCTGAATGGATATACCGCTATCGAAGATGCCATAACCCCGTTAGCCACGCGGATATCAACCGATTTTTTATTGCAGTATCTGGATGAGATAATGA
>CASFML010000061.1 GCA_949295795.1 uncultured Gammaproteobacteria bacterium
AATTTAGTCAAAAGGTTTGGCAACGCGATGAATTTACTTGTCAATTCTGTGGCTTACAGTCTAAAAATTATCAAGAAGTTATTAACTTGGATCAAAATTATCGTAACAATAAGCTAAATAATTTAGTCACCGCTTGTAGTTTATGCACACAATGTTTTTTTTTAGAATCAGTCGAAACCTACGGTGGCGGTGTACTTATTTATTTGCCTGAGGTATCGCAAAATCATTTAAATGGTTTTTGTCATTTATTATTTACGGCAATGAATACTGAAAGCAAATATAAGGAAACCGCACAAAATGCTTATCGGAGTTTAAAATTACGCGCGGAGATTCTTGAAGATGAATGGGGAGCCCAGCTGCAAGAGCCTTCTGTTTTCGGTCAGCTAGTGATTGAATCGGAAAATAAAGGGTTGCTGAACAAGAAAATTTTTAGCACGATTCGTTTATTGCCTTCACGGGCAGGATTTAGGTATCAAAGTACAGATTGGTCACGTTCGCTAACAACACTTTTACAATAAAAAAAGCATGGCTAAAATTCTAGATTCATTTTTAGATGGAATAGATTCCTTTCTAGCCTGGTTAAGTACTTCACTTAAACAGACTGTGGAGTCCTATTGTGATTTAGAGACCGCCGATAGTCCTACGGTATTGGTTGCCCATGATGGTTCACTTATTTCTGTCATCCAGATTGTGGGTGTGACACAGCTTATTGGAACCACTGAATTTCAACGTTTGCATGAAGGGCTCACTCAAACCTTGCAAACGGCGCTATCGCGATCCGGTCATGCACTACAAGTTTTATTTCAATATGACAGACAGGCTGTCTCAGAACTTCTCGAAGAAATTTTAGAACCCGGCAAACAAACCAGTCAACGATTAAAATTAGATTTAAAGGATTTATTCGCTGAACGGATTAATTTTTTAGCAAAACATTGTGCTTCAGAGAGCGTTTATTTTGTTTGCTGGACGCGGCCAACAAGTTTAACCACCGAACAGTTTCAGCGTTCTAGCAAAGAAAAATTAAGATTTATTCGCGAAAAAAAGATTTCTCCTTCGATGCTCACACAGAATGTGATTGCGGCTATCCCCGATTTACGGGATACGCACGATGCCTTTATCCGTTCGATCTGTCATGATTTAGCTAATTTATATATTGCTGCCAATGTATTAGAAGTCCATGATGCCGTGCATGCCATCCGTTCAGTGGCTGATCCTGCTTTTACTGACAAAAATTGGCGTGCAGCATTACCAGGCGATAAGATTTCACTGAAGGAATATGAGCGTTCGCACAATACACTTTCTGATATTCTTTGGCCTTCATTGGCTCGACAAGTATTACCCCGTGATGCTGAAAATTTGGATTTAAGAACAGTACGTTTTGGGGATAGAATTTATTCTTGTGTTTTTATTGATCTGTTACCCAAAGAAATAAAGACCTTTAATTCTTTATTGCAACGCACATTATCTGGGAGAATTCCTTGGCGTATCTCCTTCTTTATTGAAAGTGATGGTTTACGTTGTATCAAATTACGATCAGTGTTGGCATCTATATTAAGTTTCTCATCGGCGCAAAATCGTTTACTCAGTGATGCCAATAATTTATTACAGTATGTGGCGATTAATACTGATGATGCGGTGGTAAGATTACGCGTAGCGGCCTGTACATGGGCGCCAGAGGGGCAAATTGGTTTGTTGCGCACCCGGGCAGCAGAACTCGCAAAAGCGATTGAAGGTTGGGGATCGTGTGATGTGTCTGAAGTTTCAGGCGATCCGTTCGGTGGTCTGGCATCAACGCTATTAGGTATCTCCGCAGAAAGTGTGGCAACGCCGACCATCCTGCCTTTTTCGCAGGTCGTTTATATGTTACCGATTACTCGACCCGCATCACCTTGGAAAACCGGCGCGCAATTATTTCGTAGTCCTGATGGTAAACCTTGGCCCTTTCAACCGGGTTCGAGTGAGCAAACCACTTGGATCGACTTGATTTATGCACGTCCCGGCTCAGGAAAATCAGTCTTATCGAATACCTTAAATTTAGCTTTATGTCTGGCCGGTGGTTTACAACGTTTACCACGGATTGCCATTATTGATATTGGTCCTTCGAGCAGTGGTTTAATCTCTTTACTACGAGAGGCATTACCGGTTGAGAATCGGCATTGGGTGGCATATCACCGCTTACGTATGACAGCGGATTATTCGATAAATCCCTTTGATACTCAATTGGGTTGTCGCTATCCAACACCGCAAGAACGTAGTTTTTTAGTGAATTTTTTAACATTATTAACCACACCTTTAGGTGCGGTTAAGCCCTATGATGGCATTTCGGATATGGCCGGTTTGATCATCGACGAGCTTTACAAAAGTTTAGCGGATCAAGGCTCACCTTATCCTTACACGGCAGGAATTGAACCGTTGGTGGATGGAATTTTAGAGGAAATGGGTTTTATCTCTGATCAGCGTACCACTTGGTGGGAGGTAACCGATGCGTTATTTATTTCTGGATTTCCTCATGAAGCGATGTTGGCACAACGCTATGCGATGCCATTACTAGCGGATGCCGCCGCGATTTGTCGAACACCTATCATAGAAGATTTATATGGAAAGATAACGGCGCCGACTGGTGAAAGTTTGATTAACGCGTTTGCACGGATGATTTCCAGTGCGATACGCGAGTATCCGATTCTATCACGCGTCACCCGTTTTGATTTGGGTGAGGCAAGGATCGTTTCTTTAGATCTCGATGAGGTGGCAAAAAGCGGTGGCGATGCGGCGGATCGGCAAACAGCCGTGATGTATATGTTAGCGCGTTATGTCTTAGCCCGACATTATTATCTTAGTGAAGAAAATTTAAGTGATATTGCAAGCCAATATCGCGATTATCATAAGCAACGGATTGCCGAATTGCGTGAAGATCCTAAACGGATTGTATTTGATGAGTTTCATCGTACCTCAAAAGCTAAAGCCGTTCGTGATCAAGTGATCGTGGATATGCGTGAAGGGCGTAAATGGAATATTCAAATCGCTTTACTCTCTCAATCCTTAGATGATTTTGATGAGGTGATGGTGGAATTTGCTACTGCTATTTATATTATGGATGCCGGTCCTGCTCAATCAGTAGAGAAGTCAGCAGAAACCTTTGGATTATCACCCACCGCTAAAATTGCTCTGCGTACTCGCGTGCATGGTCCGCGTGAAGGAGGCTCTACCTTCTTAGCACAATTTGCGACAAAAGAAGGGATGAATACCCAATTGTTAACCTTAACCTTAGGCCCCGTCGAATTATGGGCATTTAGTACAACCGTTGAAGATGTTAATTTACGTAATCGACTTTATCATCATCTAGGTCCAGTCGAAGCACGACGGGTGTTAGCGCGTCTATTTCCTAATGGGAGTATTAAAAAATTAGTCGAAAGACGTTTAGCGACGCTCAAAGAAGAACAGGGGGTTATTACGGAAGATTCTTGTTTAGGAATAATTGAACAAATTGCGACTGAAATTTTAGCTAATTATACCAAGGATCCAGAATTATCCACAGTATCGGTCAATTAATCAGTAAACTTAACAACAAGTCATAACGCAAAAGAGGGTTTTGCATAAGCCCAGTAAAACAATATTAACAAAAGGATGTCTATAATATGGGTAAACATGAAGATAGTTTTGTCTTTTTACAAAAAAATGAGTTGGATAATGAGAAAGTAGCCCTTAATCAGATTCGTTTTGGCAATCATAGTTTAGACAAACAATTTAAACGGGATATTGAACTCATCAGTTTAGCCATTGTGCAATGCGGCTCATCCCCACAAGATAAGAGTAAAGCAGATATTTTATTAAAAAGTATGCTGTTATTATTTTTTGGCCATGTCTGTTATCGGCATCGTTTCAATCAGCGTTTTCGTCTTTTCAAGACCTTGGATACTTATTTCGAACATTCTGTATTTAAGCATTTTCCTATTGCGGCGATTTTATTGCATGGTAGTCGAATATTAATAGAATTTCCTAGTGATATCGCATCGCAATTTATGGATTGGTTAATAGTCGATAAAAATAGTTGGCGTTATATGGCGACGCATGGAATTAGTGCTTTGCCAATCGCTGAAAAAATTAATCAGCAAAGCATCCATACCACTTATAAATTTTTAAAGGAAGAAAAGGTGAGTGGTACCACGGCAGCGTTAAATTTGCTATCGAGTTCTATTGTAGGTTTATTGAATCCTTATTTGACAGCCGCACCATCAACACAAGAAAAACAGAATTGTGCTGAGCATTATGGTTTTGATTTAGCCTTAGGTGGAGTGGGTAATGAACATTTTGCTTCGAAAAAAATTATTCAAAATAATGGCGAACATGGCCATTTATATATTCATTTTTATAAAGATCCAATCCAAGACAAACCCGCGGGAATATTGTTAGGTATCGAACAATCAGCGCCAGGAAAACCGGATCAATACGGCGGCCAACATGATTTAGCGGTCAGTGATAAAGAATACAGTGCTTCCGGAGGCGATCTTTTTTGTAAAAAACCCAACTTAGAACGGTACCAAGCAGAATATCAAGGATTAACGACGCTACCTTTCGCCAACTATTACGATAGTCTCTGGAATGGTATAACTAAAGAGACGTTAATTTTAATTGAAAAGAGTTTTTATAAATGCCAATGCTTGTTGACCTTATTACCCAAAGAAAAAGCGCTTGATTTTATAAGAAAGTTGTTGACAAGTCCTGCTGGCATGCAAGCCCAGGATTTTGATGAATTATTTGGTCGTTACTTTCGAGAAATTCCTCAGTCGAAGGACACCGTAGCTATTTTGCAACAACAATTAAAAAGATTAACCCATGAAAAACAACAATTAGAACTAGAAATCAATCGCGTAAAAATCGAAATGCAAGGGCAAGCAGATGCCATAAAAAATCAATATTCTAAAGAGTTAGTCAGTCTCCACAAGCAATTAGATAAGTTAACGGTAGAAAGCGATTATGTAGTGGAAAATAATCGGGAATTAATGGATGAAATCCTGCGACAACGCGAACAAATTAGCCAACTACAAAATGATCAACACATTTTTTTAATGGTTAATCAAAGTTATCAGTTTATGCAAACGGTCATCCAACAGATGGGTTGGTTTGCCAATAAATCACAGAAAAAGAATATCCTAATCGCTTTACAGCAGAAAACCTTAGAACAAAGGATAAACTGCGAGCAATTAAGCTATTTATTAAAAAATTTCATCAGTGTTAGTCTAATGAATCGCCATTATTTTAACCATGAAACCCATTCCGCTAAAGCCTGCTTGTTAAATTTAAATTTACCTTATTATCAACCTTTAGCCAGACTTTTAAAGTTACCTCATAATAGCCAATATGCTCATTTACTCGATTTAGTATCTAATAATGATGTAGAAAAAAGTTATTACATTTCAGCTAAATATAAAAAAAATCTTTACCGTTTTTACCAAAATGATGATACAGAAAAGAGTCAGCTCAGTGAAAATAGGTTAAACTTAGCCACTCAACATATCATTTATCAATTAGAAATTTAAAATAGAAGTTTAAAAAAAATTTTATAAAGGAATATATAATTTATGTTAAAAGCAGCTAAAAAGATCGATGAAGAACTTTTATTACGACGACATACCGCTAAAGGCGAATCGCAACACGTTCAAAAGATTTTAAATCGAAATAAAACCAATTTAAATTTTAATATCAATGCCCAGAGCTCTAATGGCAATACCGCATTGCATTGGGCATGCCTTAATGCAAGAGAGCTTCACCAGAGTCTTTCTGAAAAATATAGTGAAATTATTCGATTGTTAATTGAAAACGGGGCGGATCATCAAATAAAAAATAAATCTGGAAAAATTCCATATAATTTTTTACAAGGTATGCATGTAGAGCTAACTGGAGCGGAAGCTTCTTCATCACAAAAGCAAGCCGAAAATTCCTGTTATTTCTCATTTATCACGACACTATTACGAAGTCAGTGCTCGAAAATTACGGCACCTGAGGAACTAAAAGGTGAATTAGCAGCCGAAGTTACGTTTTACTATATTATTGATACCTTGAAATTATCTGATTTTTTTCCATTAAACCAGCAACAAGAAGAATTGACTATTTTGAGTTTAGGCTGTGGTATCGCTACTGAAATAATACCGCTTATGATGTATTTTCAATATCAAAATAAGCAAATTAACTATATTGGCGTCGATAATAATAATGTGCTTATCGACGATAATAAGAGAAGATATGTCGCTTTCGAAAATGTAAAATTTATCTGTGCCGATGCAGCAAACCTTGATGAAATAACCACTCATATAACGCCGCATTCTATTGATATGGGAATATTGCGTAATGGTGATTTTACCGAAATTTATAATAGGCAGAAGATATTTTGCAAAATAGTCGATGAAATATTCCTGAATGTACTAAAGCCGAACCTTCCATTATTAGTGAGTTTTGGATCAAAAGAGGAGTTAGACCTATGTACCCAAAAAACACAAATCCTGAAAAATTTTATAAAGTTTAAACCAAATAATTTTTGTGATATTGGTAATGCATGTCGTATTTTTGGGGAATATCAAAATCAAAAGGTCTTTGCCTATGCAGATAGATTTACAGCAATTTTAAATTTAGAGAAAATGAGCGACGAAGCCCAAAGACAATTAAGTTGCTTTTCTAAATTAACTATTTAAAGGATTGGTCTTGAATAATTTCGATGCGTAAGGCATGAATGTTATTACGCAGGGTATCGCCGAGGGCCGCATAAATCAGTTGATGGCACTCGACCAAGGGTTTATTCTTAAATAACGGTGAGGAAATTCGCACGGCAAAGTGACCTGCACCTTCTCCAGCATGGCCGAGGTGCTGATCACCTTCATCAATAATATCCAAAAAGCTAGGCGCAAGTGCTTGATGCAGTTTTTTTTGAATGATGGCGGTTGTAGAATTATTTTTCATGTTTTTTCATCGGATCGAATATAACGCGCTAAATAGATCGCTTGTATGAGTATAAATATGAACGTAATCCCCAGCAAGCCAAATAACTTAAAGTTGACCCAAGTATTGGTATCAAAGGTATAAGCGACCCATAAATTGATGCCGCCCATTAAAGTAAAAAAAATTATCCAATTTCTATTTAAAGATGACCAGACAGGTGCAGGCAAGGCAATATTGGTTTCTAGCAAATGCTGAATAAGCGGTTTTTTTCCAAAATATTGAGTGACTAAGGCACCACACTCGAGTAACCAATACAATGCGGTCGGCTTCCATTTAATGAATAATTCATTATGCAGTAAAAGGGTTCCACCGCCAAAGAAGAGGATGAGGACTAAGCTAATAAGTTGTATACTAGGGACACTACGGTGCTTAATCCAGTAACTGATGACCTGTAACAAACTGATAACAATAGCCGCTGCAGTGGCGACATAGATGCCAAAAAGCTTGTAAGCGATAAAAAAGACGACTATAGGTAAAAAATCGACGAGTAAGCGCATGAAATGAAGTAGTATAGACTCGATAAGACCTTAGTATATAACAGTGAGACTTGTTTAGGAAAGGGTTAGTAATGTGAGCCAGCTTCTCAAAATCCATCCCGAAAATCCCCAGCTGCATTTAATTCGGCTAGCCGCGAATACCTTGATGAAAGAAGGGGCCATTGTTTATCCGACTGACTCCGCTTATGCTTTAGGTTGTCAACTCGGTAATAAAAAAGGTTTACAGCGTATTCGACAAATACGGCAACTCAAGGATCAACATTGTTTGACGCTATTATGTCGTGATATTTCGGAAATGGCGGTTTTTGCGCAGCTAGAAAATCCTATCTTTCGGTTAATAAAGGCCAATACGCCGGGTCCTTATACCTTTTTATTGCCGGTTACCTCACATGTTCCTCGCTATTTAGTCAATGTAAGGCGTAAAAGTATTGGTATAAGAATTCCTGACAATAAAATTGTGCATGCACTTTTAGAGATGATCGATCAGCCTTTAGTTAGCACCACCTTGATCTTACCTGACATGGATTTGCCTTTATTAGAACCGGAAGCCATGTGTGATATTTTGGGTAAACGCGTTGATTTAGTGATTGATGGTGGTTTTTGCGGTTTAGAGCCCACAACAGTGATTGATTTATCCAGCAACACACCAGAAATTATTCGCTGTGGTAAAGGAGATATAAAACCCTTTCAATCTATTTGATATACTCTTCCCACTAGAATTTTTGTCTGTGTTGCCACTCAACACGCAATCCTCATGTATATTATATACACTCCGATTGCTCGTTTTCATGACGCCTTGACAAAAATCCCATTCCTTTGAGTATTAAAATAAAGGTTAGCTTATGAAGGTTCGCACACGTTTTGCACCCAGTCCTACTGGCTATTTACACATCGGTGGCGTTAGAACGGCATTATATTCTTGGTTATATGCCAAAAAAATGCGCGGTCAATTTATTTTACGCATTGAAGATACCGACACTGAACGATCCACCGTAGCGGCCACCGAGGTGATTTTGCAAGGTCTGGAATGGTTAGGTTTAGATTATGACGAAGGTCCGATCCTTCAAAGTCAACGTTTGGGTCGCTATCAAGAAGTGCTAGAACAATTATTAAAAGAGAATAAGGCTTACCGTTGTTATTGTTCTAAAGAACGTTTAGCTGAGCTCCGCGAAAGGCAGCTGGCTGCAAAACAAAAGCCCCGCTATGACGGCCATTGTCGAGATAAAATTTCAGTCCCTAGTCAGCAAAGTTATGTCGTGCGGTTTCGTAATCCTTTAGAAGGCGAAGTAGTGGTCGATGATCAAGTTCACGGCCAGGTTATTTTTCAAAATAGTGAATTAGATGATTTGATACTTGCACGTAGTGATGGTACGCCTACCTATAATTTTACGGTGGTGGTGGATGATAATGATATGCAGATCACGCATGTTATCCGCGGCGATGATCATTTGAATAATACACCCAGGCAAATCAATATTCTATTAGCCTTAGGTGCTCATTTACCCGTGTATGCCCATTTACCGATGATTTTAGGTAGCGATGGTAAAAAGCTTTCGAAACGCACCGGTGCGGCAAATGTTTTGCAATATCGCGATGAAGGTTATTTAGCGGATGCCATGTTAAATTATTTGGTTAAATTAGGTTGGTCGCATGGCGATCAAGAAATTTTTTCACGCTCAGAAATGGTTCAGCTGTTTAATTTAGATCATTTAAATAAAGCATCGGCGGCGATTAATCCAGATAAACTGATTTGGTTAAATCAACATTATTTAAAAACCGATGCTCCGCAACCCATTGCCGATTTATTGGCTAAAGAATTTCAACGTTTAGAGATTCCTACAGAAAATGGGCCAGACTTAATTGAAGTGGTATTTTTACAACGAGAACGCGTTAAAACCTTAGTGGAAATGGCTGAGAAAAGCATTTATTTTTATTTAGCACCACTCTTGGATAAACAGGTCATGTCCGAAGACATTGCGGTATTAAGGGTTTTGACCGATCGCTTTTTAGCGCTCAGTGAGTGGACAGACGAGACGATACATAACACATTACTCGAAACCGCCGAAGCACTGTCCTTAAAGTTAGGTAAGATTGCGCAGCCTTTGCGTTGGGCTATCACCGGTACTAATATTTCACCCCCCATCAATGCCACCTTACGCATTTTAGGTAAAAAAGAAGTGCTCAGTCGTTTGCAAGCGGTTTTATCTTAAAAAATTAATATATTTTTACGCTTAATGAAAATGTAAGATAGATTTCTGATATACTTAAGTTTTCCGTAGATCTAAAATATATAATAAACTTAAGGAAAAAAGTATGCCTAACGAACCTATCAATTTTGAAATTGAAACAGTTAATGAACCTATTTCTGATGTTCAATCGGTTATAACACTTAGTTTTAACGATCCCTATCCAATTAAATTTCTTAGTCATTGTTTTGAAAAAAATATAGCCGCCAATACTTGTGGAGAAATGGCGAGTTTTGAAGATTATCCTTTTTTTTGTAGCTCAATTGCTTCAAGTGGATCGTTCTTACTTATGTTTGAAGCTAATTCAAAATGGGTTTTTTTATTTCCCATCGATAAAAGCGAAAAAAATAAGGATATCAACCCTAGAAATCAAGATTCTCTAACAAAACTCATTCAAGAGAAACTAAAAAAATGTAAAAAAAACAGCAAAGAACCTTTAAATGCTTCTGTTTTAATGGTTAATGGAGAAAAAAATTATAAAGAACAATCTCTAATAAAAAAATTGAAAGAATTAGGTATTGAAAATTATAGTCAGGCAGAATTTTCATCTGTCGAAAATAAAAATATAGGAATATCGGTTTGTTTTTCTAAAGATATAAGTCTTCCAATAAAAGTTAAACTTTTTCCTTTTTCAGCCAATTTAATTTATTTTCCCACCTATCCAAAGATATCTGGTCCAAAAGAAAATTCTCAGCAAAAAAACACTACCGAGTTTAATATTAAACTTGATGGGTCAAATATTAGTCTTCAGTATGATAAAGATAATTACTTAAATACGATAACTCGCTATCATACAATTAACCCAGAAAGTGGTCGACCTACTCAAATCGAAACACAATGGCAAGCATTTCTTCAAGATAATCAACAAAAAATATTTAGTGAAATTTATACAAAAATTAAAGAATTTTACTTAGAAAAAGATTATGATCGCATTCTCATTGGCGGCGAATTTTGTTCTAATATTAAAAATGGATTTAATGGTTTTTTTATTCATACGCTAAGAGGTATTAAAGGCGAAGAAATCGAATTTCTTGATAACCAAAAAATACATGAATGTTGTCTAATAAGTCATGAAGACTTGTTTTCAAAAGCAGAACCAAATGAAGTGCAGATCTATTTTATGCGTCAATGGTTTAGTAAAATAGGCTCTCTACCTACTACAAAGAAAGAAATAGAGGCTTTGTTAAATGAAATGATGTCCTCCTTGTATGGTCAGGATTTTGTCACAAAAATTCAATTAGGGAAGATAGCCGCTAATAGCATTCCAGAGGGAGTCGTCGGAGTAAAAAAAAATGGTTCAAATAAGCCTTTTATTAAAATCAAATTTGATCAATTTAAAGATCTAGACATTACAAAATTAAAGGAGCTTGAAAGTTCAAAAAAATGCAAACAAGCTAATTTCTCTTCGGTTGAAGTAACGGAATACCTCCAAGCTATTTTAACCAAATCAAGATTAACTAAGATTATAGAATATGATCGCAGCGAAAGTTTAGGAATGGCAAATACTGTAGCTTGGGCAATAGAAGATATTGTTAAAGAATTAAAACAAGCGGGTTGTTCTAATAAAGAAGAATTCCAAAAAATACAGAAACTTTTAGTTGAAGAAATTGAGGAGTATTTAAAAAAATCTTCTACTTCACAACCAATTTCATCCAATGCTGTTTTTTTTACCCCTAAGCAACAAACAGGAACACTACCAAGCTCATCTTCAGAGCAAAAGGGAGTGATATCATTAACTAAAACTAAGTATTAGAACTTATTAACTGGACTTACGTGCAACATTTCTAAAATGCAACTTCGCGTAAGTCTAGATTTAATCTGATCAACAAAGACAAAACTTCGTGGTATTGTCGGTATGTCTATACGATGTACCTCAACCGCTGTCTAATTAGGATTTATTGTAATGGATGAAGAACTTTAGTAAGTATGACGAGTTTATCTAGCCGCTGTGCAATACAGAGTTGACAGGATAGGGCACTGCGGTAAAATGCACAGCACGGGGCTATAGCTCAGCTGGGAGAGCGCTTGCATGGCATGTAAGAGGTCAGCGGTTCGATCCCGCTTAGCTCCACCATTAAATATTCACTCCTGCTTAAAACGCTATAAACCTTCAAAAGCTAACAAACCGTTGATGTTCCCCTAACCTAACAAATTCTCATTATTATTAGTGATTAAAAATATTGACGCTATCCATTCTGAAACCTTATCTGTAAAAAATCCTGCTTCTTAATATTTGCTTAAGTTAAATTTCTTATCCTAGTATAAGAGGTAGTTTCTATGTCAAATCACGGTTTATTTGAAATTACTAAGTTGGAGGAAGCTCGACAGGCTTGGGAGATTTTTTTCAATCGTTTCTACTCACCAGAGCTTTCTAAGCAGGTTAATGTAGAATTTGATCCTAAACAACGTGAGTTTATTCCTAGAAAGCTTAACAAGCTTAAAAATAAAAATTTTGCTTGGGATGAAGGAACGAGCTCCGATGACGATCAACCAACCTTCCATTCAGATGACTTTGACGACTTTTTAAATGGCAATACCGTTAAAATCCCTAGAGAGCTGAATGAAGCTGATTTGAAGCAGGTTGAAGAAGCTATTCTCCAGGGAGATTATAAGAATGAACGCTTTAAGAATAAGAACACTATTTTTATGCATTGTGGTTATTTAAGCTAAATAAGATTAGCCGTCAGCAATTAAGTACATTACTCGCCAGAGATCAATTTCCAGAAAATTATCCGATTGTAAAAACATTTCCTATTCTGGATAACGGTGAATTTACTGAAGATGCGAAGCAAATGCTTCTTCCTATTCTGAACCCGCAAAGTTTTACTAAATTTGACGATTGGCATTTGCAGCGATTTCGTTTACTCATTCAAGCGTCTCCAAAATCAGAACAAGTCTTTTATATTACCGAATGTGATCCACAAAGTATCTCAGTTGAAGGTGCCGACCAGCTAGGAAATGCCTTGTTAAGAGTAGGCGTTTGGGAACGGACCTCCTATCAGGGTCGTTTATATGATATCCATTTGTCTTTTGGAGCCATTGAAGCACGACAAATTGCATTAAAAGGCGTTCATGGTGCGGCAGCAAGCCGTTGTAAATTAGGAAAAATAACTCCTAGAACCATTAAAGAAGGGGTGATCAATCATTATCGACCCACTGCAATCCACATTAACGAAAGTGGAATAGAGTCCCCAACAAAAGGAATTCATGATTACGCGGTCAGTCGAATGTCAGCCGTCACTCTGCATGATATTTATCATGCCCGATTACATAACGAAATTCCCTCCGAATTTCATTTGGTATTTAACCATATCAAGGAAATTATCTCTAATTTTACAAAGATAGCTTCGTCAAGCTTACAATGGATTTTAACGGATCGTGAATTTCCTAGTTTTAGAAAAGAAGCTATAACACTTGATGATCCTCAAAAGCCAGCAAGATACTTTACCAAAATGCTTGCTGAGACCAGCGAGTTGCTTAATGAACCCCCTTTCTTATTCAAAGATTATACGTATTTAAACTTAAGCGAAGATGGTATAGCCGTTATTCGAGATATGGTTAACGAGAGCGATAAATGGAAAAAGTTATATAAAATCGACATTAATTTTCTAGGTCATCCTTATGACCAAATGCTACAAAACATGCAAGCTTTTATCAAAATAGTGGATCAGGATCAGAGCCAAGACGTTTTTGATGCTAAATTATTTAGTTTGAAGTATCGCATTTATTGCGATCTCCCTAAAAAAACATATCAAAGAGCAAATCAATTGATTGGTTCTTTTAGCTCGACATTAGCAAATGATTTAAGCTTTGCCAATGAGTCCTATAAGAACGGTCAACAACTCAAAAATAGAACGGTACTTAAATGTAATAATGTGGTATTAACCGATGGAAATAGCGCATTACGAGAGGTTATATCCAGTTATTTTAAGGCTAAGTTTACTTTAAACCAAGAGCAGATGCATTGCGAGTTTATACAATTAGAACCACAGTTTAAAAGTATCCATGCAGGTAGTCAGCTGACGAAAAATAAACTGGATGTTGCCTGCAATAAATTAGTCTCTTTAGCGGATAAATTGATGCTGCTTGAACTTTGTTACCAAAAAATACTGAAGACTGCTTATGCCCGAAGACATGAGCTGATTGATCATTGTTTAT
>CASFML010000062.1 GCA_949295795.1 uncultured Gammaproteobacteria bacterium
TGTGGGATAGGCACTGGTGACATATATTCCTGGTCTACTCTTCGCACTGGCACTTTTGGCTGTGTTGCCGCTCAATTTACACCTCATGTATAGCTTGAATACACTCCGGTTGCTTCATTCTTGCAACACCTTGTCAAAAATTCCATGCTGTGAGTGATTATTCTTTGCTTGAATTTTTGTCCTATGTTCAAGAAGAAATGAAAAGAGCTAAGTGAATCGTGCTTTAATTTTTGCGCTAATCTGAGTCATATCGGCGCGACCTTGTAATTTGTCTTTCAGTTCCGCCATGACCTTCCCCATCTCCTTAATTGAAGTAGCACCCATTTTTGTGATCGCTTCAGAGACCATACGATCAATCTCTGCTTCACTTAAAGGCTCGGGTAGATAGGTTTGAATAACCTCGATTTCTAACCGCTCTTGTTCGGCTAAATCATCACGCTTAGCCTGTTCATACTGGGCAATCGAATCACGACGCTGCTTAAGCATTTTATTCAAAATTTGAACGATACGCACATCGTCGACTGAGACACGTTCATCTACTTCAACCTGCTTAATCGCCGCTAAAATAAGACGTATTACCCCCAAACGCTGCTTATCGTGCGCTCGAAGAGCAGTCTTCATATCTTCCTGAATTTGCTGCTTAAGTGAAGTAGTCATGAGTATTAATGTTTACGCTTCGTTTTGGTCTTAGCAATAAAACAAGGATTATCACGCATCAAACGTTTGCGACAACGTTTGACTGCTGCAGCAAAACGACGCTTGCGTGCTTCGGTAGGTTTCTCGTAGTATTCACGACGACGCACTTCAGCGAATATACCTGATTTTTCACAGGCACGCTTATAACGGCGGATAGCCGACTCGAGTGTTTCGCTGGTTTTAAGTATTACGCCGGGCATGTAGTGCACTTCCTCAATTAAAGTTAAAATAGGTGCTAATTCTAACCAGCAATCTATAAAAATGCAAAGCTTCTATTCAAAACCGGCCGATTCCCATACAAAAAACTTACATTGTGTATTAGGGATCGAGACTTCCTGTGATGAAACCGGTATCGCTCTCTACCATGGTCAACAAGGCCTCATTGCCCATTCGCTCTATAGCCAAATTGATCTACATAATCAATATGGCGGTGTGGTTCCAGAACTTGCCTCACGCGACCATATCCTTAAGATCTTACCCTTACTTCAAGAAACCCTGGCCAACGCTCAGCTTACGCTCTCTGCCATCGATGGCATTGCCTATTGCGCTGGCCCTGGTTTAGCGGGGGCTCTATTGGTCGGGGCTACTTTTGGACGTAGTTTAGGTTGGGCGCTTGGAATTCCCACCTTAGGCGTACATCATATGGAAGCCCATTTACTTGCCCCAATGTTAGAAGAGCACCCTCCGAAATTCCCATTTATTGCTCTCTTAGTATCGGGGGGACATACCTTGTTAGCGCAAGTCAATGGTATCGGCGATTACAAAATTCTAGGGGGCAGTCTCGATGATGCAGCAGGAGAAGCTTTTGATAAAACCGCTAAATTATTAGGTTTAAATTACCCGGGAGGCCCGGCTATTGCTGCGTTAGCTGAACAAGGTCAAGCGAAGCAATATAGCTTTCCCAGACCCATGGCCAATAGGCCGGATTGTGATTTTAGTTTTAGTGGTTTGAAAACCTTTGTAAGCACTACTTTAAAAAATAGCGATCAAACACCACAAACCAAAGCAAATATTGCCCATGAATTTCAAGCCGCTGTAGCAGATACCTTAGTTATCAAAGCCATGCGCGCCTTAAAACAAACAGGCTTGCGTCGTTTAGTGATTGCCGGCGGTGTAGCCGCCAACACCTGGCTCCGCAAGGAACTTGCCCACATGGCAGCTCAGCATGACTACTTACTTTACTACCCACGGCCCAGCTTCTGCACCGATAATGGTGCAATGATTGCTTATTTAGGTTATCGGCGTTTGAGCTTAGGGCAAAGTGATAATCTCGCTATAAAAACGATAGCGCGTTACCCTTTGGATCAATTGGATTAATGCAATTTTAGCTAAAACAACATTTAGGCTGTGGACTAGGCGATGGAAAAAAGGTATATGAACGATTAACAATTGCATGCAGTACAGCCTCTTCTTCATTATTAAGTTTGGCACAAAATAAAAGTATTTTTCTTAAGCTACTTTTACTTTCAGCATCAAAGTTAAATGCTAAACCGAACTCTTTCAATCTTTCATAAATACCGCAAATATTGATATTATCAGGCAGCTTATTTTTATAATAAGTCGCTAAAAATTCATTCACCGGGCCCTTATGACTTCGGTTCCAAGCACCCCTGAAAAATCGACAAACCATTCCCTGCCAACCACTGCCTTTAGAATAATCTTGCAACAAAGTGATACAGGTTTTTATCGGATCTTGTGTATAAATTTTGAAAAAATCGGAAGTAGCTTCTAATCTAATCCACGACCGGGTATTTTTTCTGGGATAATCCATTCCTTGAGTTGATCCTTTTCTTTAGACGTTAAACCATTTTGTAATAGATAAGCGACTATCATATTGATTTCAAAAACAAGAAAACTGAGATCAATATCTTTTTCTTTAAAAAACTGAATACTCGCTTTAAGCGCCCGCCAATAATCATTAAAAGTACCTGCTATGGTGTCTTCATTTGTCACGGATGCAGAGGTTTGTTCGGCTATCGCTTGTGATGAAGTGGAAGGTTGATTGATATCCTGAAATAAACCGGGTTGAGCTTTAATGCATTGACTATCTTTTTCGGGAACTGGTTTAAGCTGATCGATATAATTAAATAACTTAATTAAGTCTAATTTGAGATGTTTTCTATTGTCATAAATATCGTTTATTAATTTTTTATTCCTTTTTAATAAAATTTCATCGTCTATCGCATAAAAGAGTTCGATAATTTTTTCAGAAAGATTTGATTTTTTTTCAGCTAAAGTCTTAGCACCAGGAAATCGGGTTTCGTCTAAATAATAGGAAGCCTTTTTTAGATTTCCACGAATCCTCATATTACAACCGAAATCACGGCTAATTAACGGATCTTCATCATTCGGAACAACTACCTGGGTCTCATTCAGATCAATACCTAACTGATTTAAGACAAAAAGAGAAATCGCAATATTATCTTCTGGCACATCAAAAAAACTATTATATACGGAAATATTACCTGTCCTTCTAATATCTTGGAATAAGTCTCTCCTGCTTCGACACCTTCCTGGATCTCACGATTGCCAATCTGCATACAACCCACGGCTTTCAAAAAAGCTCCTTGAGCCATCTTATATAAGTTATTCGTTATTACACTGTCATACTTAGGGACAATAAAGATTTTATTATCATAGGTAATGCCAAATTCCACGGTGCCTTGAATGGCATATTGATTACCCTGATAAAAATAGGTATCGGTCGATATTAGTTTTTTTTTATAAAAAACCTCATTTGGCTGATTTGAATGTTCAGCTAAACCCACACCTAAACCCATTAAATTAGAATTACTTAGACTTTTTCCATAAACTAATTGGTTGTCTTTTCTAAGCTCGGCTTGTTGGGATAAATATTTATGGATACTTCGTTGTTGAGCTTCCAGATTTTCTTGTGCAGTCATGTCGACAATGTTCGATAACACAGTCAAATTATCCTTAGCTTCGACTGTTTTTAGCGGGTCTAAATGAGCATTTTTTTCGGGTGTGGGAGTATTTTTTTCAATCGAGTCTCTAGCCACGACCTCTAATTTAGCATACTCCATCTTGTTTTCTTGGGATGGAGATAAAATACTTTCTAGATGTTTTTGCGAGGGATCCGATGGATCGATAGCAAGCATTTTTTTAAGTTTAATTAACATAATTTATCTCCATTAATTAATTTTATTCTAAAATTTTGTTCATCCAATCAACATAACATAAAAAAAATTTTGAAAACAATATACAAAAACTTAAAAACTATTTTTTCTGCTTCAGAGTAAATTTTGGTTCTGACCCTTGGAATAAACGTTGAATATTTGAGAAATGTCGAGTTATCAATAATACTGTCATTAAAAAGATAGGTAAATAAACCGGCAACGGATACGTATAAAAAACATACAAAAACGTCACTATTGCCGCTAACATGGATGCAACAGAGATATAACGAAATAAAAACAACACCACACCCCAGCTGAATAACCCTATTAAGCCTAAAGGCCAAGCTAAAGCAATTAATCCACCCAATGCCGTTGCCACACCTTTTCCACCGCGAAAACCAAAAAAAATGGGGTATAAATGACCTATAAAAGCAAAAAAAGCGACCCAAGCTAACGCTGCGAGAGGCAAACCACATAACTTAGCTAATACCACTGGGATCCATCCTTTGAGCACATCACCCAAGAAAACAATTATCGCTAATTTTTTTCCACCTATCCTGAGGATGTTGCTAGCCCCTGGATTTCCTGAACCTTCCGTACGCGGATCAGGTAGCCCCGCACATTTACTCACTATGATCGCACTAGACAAAGAGCCCAGTAAATACGCCATTAGGATAAAAACAAAGAGTAGTAACATAAATTTTTCCAGAAAACCCCTTTTTAAAATATTCGCATCTTGGATAGCGGCCACGGTATAATATAAATGATAAATAATTTTCGTGATAGAAAATTGCAACACAGCAATTGGATTTTTGGCAAGGCGCCGCGATAATAAAGCAGCCTTCGTTTATTCAAAATACATGAGGATTGCGAATTGAGCAGCAACACAGACAATGTCAATTGTGAAGAGTATAGTAATAATTAGTAAAAGGTCCTAACATGACGCCAAAAGCGGATAATTTAATCTGGATCGATCTCGAGATGACAGGACTTGATACCAATCAAGATAAAATTATCGAGATTGCCACCATTATCACAGATTCTCAACTAGAGATTATAGAAGAGGGTCCTGTGTTTGCGATATTCCAAACTGAACAATTATTGGCCGATATGGATGATTGGAATAAACGCCAACATAAGGGATCAGGCTTACTCGATCGAGTAAGAGCCAGTAAAACGACCGAAGAAGAAGCAGAAAAGCAAACCTTAGAGTTTATTATGGAACATGTCCCTCCTAATAAATCGCCGATGTGTGGTAATAGTATTTGTCAAGATCGTCGCTTTTTGGCCCGGTGTATGCCGGTATTAGAAAAATATTTTCATTATCGGAACTTAGATGTGAGTACGCTAAAAGAATTAGCCTATCGTTGGAATCCAAGCATCTTAGAAGGCTGTAAGAAAAAATCTAAGCATCTGGCTTTAGAAGATATACGAGACTCTATTAATGAATTACGTTATTATCGCGAACATCTATTTAAACTTTAATTTTTGAATTAATTTATGCCTTATTACACAACAAATGAATTAAGAAACGGTATGAAGGTCATGTTAGATAATGATCCTTACACGATATTAGAAAATGATTATGTTAAACCAGGAAAAGGACAAGCTTTTAACCGGATTAAACTGCGTAATTTAAAAAATGGTCGTGTTATTGAGCGTACCTTAAAATCCGGAGACAGCTTATCAGCAGCTGATGTATTTGATATTGAGGTTCAATACCTCTATAACGACGGAGATGTTTGGCACTTTATGGATGCCGCAACCTTCGAACAATATGCAGCGGATACAGCCGCGGTGACAGAAGCCAAAATATGGCTTAAGGAACAAGATTCATGCACTCTGACCCTATTTAACGGCATCCCTTTGTGCATTACCCCCGCAAATTTTGTTATTTTAAAAATAGTGGACACGGATCCAGGTGTGCGCGGCGATACATCGGGTGGAGGTGGAAAACCGGCTACTTTAGAAACTGGCGCTATCGTACGAGTTCCGTTGTTTATCCAAATTGGTGAATTAATTAAAGTCGATACCCGTACCGGCGAATATCTTTCCCGAGTGAAAGCATAAAATTCAAAGCGAAAATAGAAACTCGCCGCCTTTAGATTTTTGACTAGGCATTACGGAGTAGCAACCGAAGCTGCATAAGGTACATCAGGCTTAAAATTAAATAATAAGCGCCTATCCAATACGAAAAATCTGCATAAAAAAAGATGGATGATCGATAAAGATCATCCATCTCAGTTGCGCTCCTGCCCCAATCAACTGCTAAAAAACTTAGCAAGCTAATCCACAAACACTCACTCGACCATTAGCGTTTGTCTTTATTTGGCCATTCTGGCTTGTTTGGATTACCTTGTGGATTGTGTCCAGGGTGTCCATGTCCAGGATGTCCAGGATTGTGTGGAGGCTTTTGTGGACCAATGCCTGCATGACCTGGCCATTGTGGTTTTTGATGTTTCTTATCGTGAGGAAATTTACCTTTGTTCATATGAGCTCCTAATTAAAACATATTAAGTATGTCTCTCCCTTTAAGCCTAGCAAAGACCTCGCTAATTACCATAATATTACTATTGTTTGAGCAAAATATGACCAATTTATGCCAAAAATTAACTGAAGCATAAAATTAAAAAAAAACAGCTCAAATTAAGATTAAAAAAACACTTTAAACTTAATTATAGATAATGGGTTCGCAGTATAGAAAAGCTTCAATAATTGTCAGCTAAATACTTAGCTTATTCAAATCCACTAAACGCCGCGGTGCAATACGACCGTCTTCTAATATTTCGCCTACGCCAATAAATTGGCCGCTTTTTTGTAATAGCAAACGCAGTAATCCTTGCTTGGGAAGATTAGGTAGTAATACTGCTTGTCCACGATATAGATAATAAGCCGCTGCTTGGGAAATCTTTAAAACTGGCCATTCATTTAACAAACTATCTAAACTCAACAGTTTTTGATCACATTCGGCTTGGCTTAAGCGTTGTAATTCTTCCAAGCTTACCATTTGTTCAGCATGATAATTTGCGACACTCAAGCGACGTAAATCAGAAACATACGCGCCACATCCTAAGGCTTCACCGATATCTTCTATTAAAGTACGAATATACGTGCCTTTACTACATCTAATCTCTAAATTAAGTATTCTCTTCGCACTTGAATTTTTTTCAGCGTTGCCGCTCAATTCACAATCCTCATGTATATTGTATACACTCCGGTTGTTCACTTTCTCGGCGCCTTGACAAAAATCCAATTGCTGCGAGCTAACTTTTTTGTCGCTTGAATTTTTTTCAGCATTACCTTTCAACTCGCAATCCTCATGCAGCTTGAATACATTCGGATTGCTCATTCGTAAACTGTGTATAGTTACCGTTCGAGGGCTACGTTCTACTACAATACCTTGTCTCGCCAATTTATATAAAGGACGACCTTTATGTTTTAATGCTGAAAACATGGGTGGTACCTGAGAGATCGTTCCGCGAAAAGTTGATAAAATTGCTTCTAATTGATCACTTGAATAGCTAGGAACGGGTCGTGAGTCTATCACTTCTCCCTCAGCATCACCGGTGTTGGTTCGAATTCCTAAACAGGCGCTTACCGAGTAAGTTTTATCGGCATTCAGTAAAAATTGAGAAAATTTTGTGGCTTCTCCAAAACATAATGGCAGTAAGCCGGTTGCCAAA
>CASFML010000063.1 GCA_949295795.1 uncultured Gammaproteobacteria bacterium
AGAACCTTGTCAACCTTATTGGAATTGTTCCCCACCCAATCAAGGACCGACCCATCATTTCACTTTACCGGTACGTTCTGGTTATCAGGTTATTTTAGCTGTATGGGAAATAGCCAATACTGGCAATGCTTTTTACCAAGTCATTGACTTTAATTTTGAATAATAACTTTAGATAATTACTTGGCCGATGAGATTAACCCAAAATTAATCTCATCGGTTTTTATAATTAAAAAACAAGCTTAAAAGCAACGAAAAAAACAAGCCAACGCAGAAGTAAAGAAAAAGACGAAGGTTTTAAAAGGAGAAAATAAAAAAAGTCCCGTCAATGTCTTAATCTACTTGAAAGCGACAATGCTACGATGGCGATTTGTGATGCACTTTAGGCTTCCTACTTCAAGCAGGCATGCACACCATGCGTCAAGACTATCTCCAACCTTATAGGATCAAACTTCAAGCGCTATCCAACGGAACTTTCATAACCCAGTGTAGTCTTTTATCAAAATAATGCAAATTATCGTCTAGGGATTAAATCTTGACCACAGTCAAGATTTGCTCCTGGTAATAAAGATTGAAAAAAAGGAGTTTTGACGGAATTTATTTTTTCTTGTGTAATGACTCTACAATTGTCAGTATTAGCTTCAGAATCATCTAAAATTTCAAAATCACCTAAAATTTGGTTATTTAATATTTGAGGTTTGCTTATATTAAAATAATTTTCAAGCTCTGCCTTTTGCCAAGGAATAAATTCACCGGATTCAATGGCCCCTACATTTGGATATTTTTGCTTAAAATTCTTTTGAATTAAATGGCCTATAGGATCGACTTCTTTGAGCGTACTCAAAGACACAAAATTATTTTTTAATCCCTCGCTAACAGTCTTAGTTAATATTTCTTTGATGTAATGATAAACAAAATAAGTACAAGAAAAATTATCCGCTTGTTTTGCATAATTATTATATCTAATCTGATAACCATCCTTCTTTAAATCGTTTAAACAGTTCGGATAAAAAAGATTTCGCCACCAAGATTGCGAATCATGAATATTTATTTTCTTTTGCCCCTGTTCAATCGTCACTTCCACTAAGACACAATGTTTCTTCCATAAGCGACATTGCATTAAAGGAATTAATAGAGTAGTTTTTTGCTGGGCATAAAGATTGTTTTTTTCGAATTGCCGAATAACATCATTAATATAAAGAAGATTCTTTCTTTGTCGACTATTTTTACTATCAGCAACGGCTTGAAAAACAAAAAAGAGTATTCCATTGTTTGAGATTTTTTTAACCGTTTCATCCTTAAATCCTTCATCAATCGTATAATCCTTATTTTTTGCAAACACACCTTCCAAATAAGATAAATTTAGATTATTTAATTGGGTCGAATTTAATCGTGAAGTGTACGGCATAATTAATATCTCTTATTATTTACACCGATTATATCCTCTATATATTAAGCTCAGCTTAAATAAGGCTTATTACGTGATAACGGAGTAGGATTAATACTTTTATACAAATCATTTATTGCGATAATAATTCTTATTTCTTTAGATTTTTAACCGTTAAGAAACACTTAAGTTAATTATGTTATTCCTGTTATTTACAAACTCCACTGAAAAATAAATATTAATCATCGTTTTGAAGCATAGCTATTTATATTCATCGTAGACTTAAGAACTTCAGTCAGTTAAAATTCATCTTGAATCTGCTTGAAAATTATTTAAGCACAATTTTCAACACCCTTTTTAATTTGGCTTAAAGAATAATTATTAAGAAAATAAAAATACCAGGAGAATCCGAGTTAAACATCGAAACAGCTTGGGAATTTAAAAATCAGTATAAAGGTTTTCGTTTATCTCCAGAAAAGGGTAATATATTATTTGATAAAACAAAACTTATCTGAATTTACTAAAACAGCGTTTGATTTTAACTATATTTTGGAACTTCTTGCTATTGAGCAACGCAATGAACTATTTAAAATCTTAAAATCAAAACTTCCTGAACTCATTAGAACAACTTCAATTTTCAAGATGTTTTGAAATATCTTGATCCTGAACAACTCAATGAGTTATGTAAAAATTTAAAAACAAAATTAGCTTCTTTCTTTTATAACATTGACACTACTAATCTTTTTTTAATAGCACTTAAGGCTTACTCCTGACTTAAATAGGGCGTCGCTAGCACCGCTCTACACCCTATTGCATGCTATCTCTATCTTATTAAAAAACCAAAACTCTAAAAATTAATCCGTACTTACTATTAAATCTTATCTCAACGCTTGTGTTTGACCAGGAATAGGACTAAAATGGTCCCATTTATAAGGGTTAGAATAAAAATTTACTGGTTTTATGTTAAGGCTCAGCAAACTTACCGATTATGCCGTGGTCATCATGGCCTATTTATCCCAACATCCTGGACTGGCCATTAATGCCAAAAGCATTGCCGAACAGACCGGCATTTCTTTACCCACCACCAGCAAGTTATTGAAACGCTTAAGCCATGAAGGTCTATTACAAGCGAATCGGGGGATTAAAGGCGGCTACCAGTTAGCTTATCCAGCAACCGCTATTTCGCTGGGAACGCTCATTCAAACCTTAGAAGGACCGATTGCATTGACTGAATGTAGTCACAACACGCGAGCTTGTGGTTTAGAAAAACAGTGTATGATACGTGATAATTGGCGTAGGATTAACACCTTTATTCAAACCACTTTGATGCGCATTAGTTTAGCGGATCTCAGCCAACCGCTTAAACTCGACCTATTAGAAACGAGAGAAAATCCTCTTCCTTTATTGTCAGAGAACCACCCATGACCTCCGTCGCTTTAAACAAATTATTACAACAAGACTATCAACATGGCTTTGTCAGTGCTATTGACGCAGATACCCTACCCTGCGGATTGAATGAAGAGGTTATCCGTCATATTTCGGCCAAGAAAAATGAGCCGGAATTTTTACTGGCTTGGCGTTTAAAAGCTTATCGGCATTGGTTAACGTTAACTGAGCCACACTGGGCAGAGTATATGCACTATCCTGCTATTGATTACCAAGCGATTAGCTATTATTCGGCACCGAAGGTTAAGAAACAGCTGAAGAGCTTAGATGAGGTCGATCCGGAACTATTACGCACCTATAATAAACTGGGAATTTCATTGCAAGAACAAGAACGTTTATCCAATGTGGCCGTCGATGCCGTCTTTGATAGCATTTCTGTTGCTACCACCTTTAAAGAAAAATTGCGCGGTATGGGCATTTTATTCTGTTCCTTTTCCGAAGCGGTCCAAGAATATCCGGAGCTCATTAAAAAATATTTAGGTAGTGTCGTTCCTCATACCGACAATTTTTATGCCTGTTTAAATGCCGCGGTGTTTACCGATGGATCATTTTGTTATATTCCGCCGGGTACACGCTGCCCGATGGAATTATCCACTTATTTTCGGATTAATGCGGCGAATACCGGTCAGTTTGAACGTACGTTAATCATTGCCGATGAAGGCAGCTATGTGAGTTATTTAGAAGGCTGCACCGCACCTCAACGCGATGAAAATCAATTACATGCTGCTGTAGTTGAGCTCATTGCTTTGGATCAGGCGCAGATTAAATATTCGACCGTGCAGAACTGGTACCCTGGTGATAAAGACGGGAAAGGTGGAATTTACAATTTTGTAACTAAACGCGGCCATTGTCGCGGTGTTAACTCAAAGATCTCTTGGACACAAGTTGAAACCGGTTCAGCGATTACTTGGAAATATCCGAGTGTGATTTTGCAAGGCGATGCTTCGGTGGGCGAATTTTATTCCGTTGCGCTGACCAATCATCGACAGCAAGCGGATACTGGAACCAAGATGATTCATATTGGTAAAAATACCAAGAGTACGATCATATCGAAAGGAATTAGTGCCGGTCATGGTCAAAACAGCTATCGCGGTTTGGTTAAGATAGCCGAAACAGCGGATAATGCGCGCAATTATACACAATGTGACTCGTTACTGATTGGTGGTGACTGCAAAGCCCATACCTTTCCTAGTATTGAAGTTAAGAATCAAAGTGCACAGCTCGAACATGAAGCCTCTGCTTCTAAGATTAGTGAAGATCAACTTTTTTATTGCTTGCAACGCGGTCTCGATAGTGAAGAAGCGCTGTCATTGATTGTCAATGGTTTTTGCAAAGCGGTATTTAAGGAATTACCCATGGAATTTGCCGTCGAAGCGCAAAAGTTACTGGGATTAAGTTTAGAGGGGAGTATCGGCTAAAGAGATACGATGACAACCTCTCAATAATTATTTAAAGATAAAGACGAAGAAAAAAATATGTTAACTATTAAGAATTTACACGTAGAAATTGATAATAAAAAAATATTACGCGGAATCAATCTTCATATACAACCCGGTGAAATACACGCCATTATGGGTCCTAATGGCTCGGGTAAAAGTACCTTAGCCAATGTTTTAGCAGGACGCGGCCATTACACGCTCACTGCAGGTGAAATCAACTATCTAGGCGAAGATTTAACGCAGTTAACACCTGAGTTACGCGCTCGCGCCGGTGTATTTTTAGCGTTTCAATATCCTGTCGAAATTCCTGGTGTCAGTAATGTCTATTTATTGAAAGCCTCGTTGAATGCGGTCCGCAAAGCCCGTGGTGAAACCGAACTTGATGCCATGGATTTTTTAAAGCTGATTAAAGAAAAGTTAAAACTGGTTGAAATGGATCAAGACTTTTTGTATCGATCAGTCAACACCGGTTTTTCTGGCGGTGAAAAAAAACGCAATGAAATTTTGCAAATGGCACTTTTAGAACCCAAATTAGCACTCTTAGATGAAACCGATTCCGGTTTAGATATCGATGCTTTAAAAATCATTGCTGAAGGGGTTAATAATCTGCGTTCACCGCAACGTGCGATGGTACTGATTACTCACTATCAACGTCTACTGGATTATATTAAACCCGATCATGTCCATATCTTGGCAGGCGGAAAGATTATTCGTTCGGGTAATTTTTCTCTGGCACAAACCTTAGAAAAAGAAGGGTATAGCACTATTTTACAAGAAGAGTCCTTAGGTAAAACATGTTAAAAAATCCAATCAATAATAACATTAACGCCGTGGCTCATTACTGCCAGGAATACCAGCGCGTTGCAAAACAACTAATCGGCCAAGATCACGATTCTTTTCAGCTATTACGACTAAAGGCATTAGAGCAATTTTCTACACAGGGTTTTCCAAATAAAAAACAGGCTGATTGGAAATACACCTCTTTAACGACATTATTGCAAACACCTTATACTTTTAATGTCGCTACGTCAGTCAACCCCCTGACCACAGCGATGTTAGATCCTTTATACAGTGACTATCGCTTAGTGTTTGTTAATGGTTATTTTGCCGCACATTTATCAAATATTGCACCATTGGAAGATAATTGTAGGATAACGAATTTAAGTACGATGCTGGAACATTATCCTGATCAATTCAATGCATGCTGGAAACCCGATGAAACAATACCGAAAAATAGTTTTACGCAGTTAAATACGGTTTTTATGCAAGAAGGCGCTTATATTTATCTAGCGGCTAATACGCATTTGCATTCACCAATAGAAATTCTGTTTATCAATACCGATGAAACCTCCCAGCGTTTTATTCCATTGCGTAATGTTGTTATTGCCGAAGAAAATAGCAAAGCCACGATTATCGAAAAATACATCGATATGACATCCAAAAAGGATACGAATTATTTTACCAATACAGTGACTGAATGTCGTTTAGCCGCCAATAGTCATATTCAACACTACAAAATTATCAATGAGAATAAATGTGCGCAGCATGTGGGTCAGCTTTGCGTGACACAACAAAAAAACAGTCAATTTTCTGCTTATTCATTGGCTTTAAAGGGCGCTCTCATTCGCAGTGATGTCTCCGTTAAATTGTTAGCGGCCGATGCCTATTGTCAATTAAAAGGTCTCTATTATGCTGTAGCACAGCAACAAGTCGATCACTGCACGCAGATCGATCATGTCAGTCCGCATACCCGCAGTGAAGAGTTTTACAAAGGAATTATTGATGATCGAGCCCGTGCTACCTTTAACGGCAAGGTTATTGTGCGCGAACAAGCCATTAAGTCTAAGGCCCAGCAACTCAATAAAAATTTATTATTATCACCCCTTGCCGAAATCAATACTAAGCCGCAGCTAGAAATATTTACCGATGATATTCAATGTACACATGGCGCAAGCATTGGCCAACTTGACAAAGATGCGTTATTTTATCTACGCACGCGTGGATTAACGGTAACCGCAGCGACTGAGTTACTGGTTAAAGCCTTTATTCAAGACATCATCGAACAAATGCCGTTATTTAATGATGTTACTTTACCTCGCTTAATTAAAACTAATCATGAATGCTTTTGATGTCAAAAAAATAAGATCCGACTTTCCTATTTTGCAACAAAAAATAAAAGGCAAGCCGTTAGTTTATCTTGATAATGCGGCGAGCACACAAAAACCCTATGCAGTTATCGAACGTTTAGATCATTACTATCGTTATGAAAATAGTAATGTGCATCGCGGGATCCATACCTTAAGTGAACTCGCTACTGAAGAATTTGAATTAAGTCGCGAAAAGATTCAACAATTCATTCACGCAAAATCGTTTACTGAAATTATTTTTGTACGCGGCACCACAGAAGCCATTAATTTAGTCTCACAAACCTACGGTTTAAGCCAAATCAAAGCGGACGATGAAATCATTATTTCGCATATGGAGCATCATGCCAACATCGTCCCTTGGCAAATCTTATGTTCACAAACTGGCGCCAAATTGCGAATTATCCCCATTAATGACTCGGGTGAGTTATTGCTTGAAGAATATTATCGCTTACTCAACCCAAAAACTAAGCTTGTCGCGATTTGCCATATCTCTAATACACTCGGCACGATTAATCCGATTAAAAAAATGATTGAGTGTGCCCATGCGAACAGTCCCGACACTAAGGTATTGATCGATGGTGCACAGGCCGTTGCTCATCAAAAAATAGACGTCCAAGCACTTGACTGCGACTTTTATACCTTCTCTGGTCACAAATTATTTGCACCGACGGGTATCGGTGTTTTATATGGGAAACAAGAATTATTAGCCACGCTGCCCCCTTATCAAGGCGGCGGCAGTATGATCACTGAAGTTCATCTAGAAAAGAGTTATTTTCGCGAACCGCCCTATAAATTTGAAGCAGGTACGCCGCATATTGCCGGTGCAATTGGTTTAGGTGCCGCTATTGATTATCTTAATCAATTTAATTTTGATGAAATAAAACAACATGAACAACAATTACTCGATTATGCCAACAAAAACCTACAAAGCATTCAAGGTTTAAACTTAATCGGTACCGCCAAACAAAAGGCCGCGATTTTAAACTTTACTGTCAGTGACTCACATGGAATACGCATCCATGGTCATGACATTAGTGATGTATTAAATACTGAAGCCGGTGTGGCGGTGCGCGCTGGCCAACATTGTACAATGCCATTAATGCAGCGTTTCAATGTGGACTCTACCGTACGTGCTTCATTAGCGTTTTATAATAATAAAGAAGATATCGATGCCTTAATAAACGGTTTGCAGGCTTTAAAACAATTGTTTAAATAAAAATGATGTCAGATTTACGCGAACTTTATCAAGAAATGCTCCTAGACCATGGACGCCATCCGCGTCATCATTGCGCGATGCCCGAGGCAAATCGTGTCGCCAATGGTTTTAATCAATTCTGCGGGGATCGGTTAACGCTTTATCTAAAATTAGAACAGAATAAAATTTCAGCGGTTAGTTTCCAAGGTTCAGGTTGTGCTATTTCTATGGCATCGGCTTCGTTAATGTCAGAAATACTATCGGGTAAAACGATTAATGAAGCTGAAAACTTATTTAACCATTTTCACCAGCTATTAACGAGTGACACCACAACATGGCAACAACTTCCTGATCTTGAAAAATTAGCGGTATTTGCCGGCGTTAAGGCCTATCCTGCTCGCGTAAAATGTGCGACGCTAGCGTGGCATACCTTACAAGCTGCCTTGAAACAAACCACTGAATGTGTGTCTACTGAAGATTAATCTTAAATTTATGACAACACTGACTCCCTATCCATTGACTAAAGATGCCTTAACCGCTTTAAAAAATGCTATTATTGAAGCACTTAAAGGCATTTATGATCCAGAAATTCCTATCAATATTTATGATTTAGGACTTATTTATAATATTTCTATTAATTCACAAGCGTATGTGAAGATTGAAATGACGTTAACTTCACCCGGTTGTCCAGTTGCGCAAACCTTTCCAGGCATCGTAGAAAACACAATCAATAACGTCGCGGGAGTGAATGAGACTCAGGTAGAATTAGTGTGGGATCCCCCTTGGACTAGCGAAAATATGTCCGAAGCCGCCAAATTACAATTAGGTATGCTTTAAAAATTAAATTGTTATCAAACTATTCAAATCCATTCCGGAGATAAAAAATGTCAAAATGGGTTGATGTCAGCGATGCCGACAGCTTTCCCGTCGGTAGTTATCAGGTATTTAATTGGAATGGTTTATCTTTATTAGTTTTCAATTTGAACGGCGAATTTTATGCCATAAAGAATCTTTGTACACATGAAGATCAATCACTGGAAGGCGGCGAAATAGAAGGTGATGAGATTATTTGTCCCTGGCATGG
>CASFML010000064.1 GCA_949295795.1 uncultured Gammaproteobacteria bacterium
TTTATTATCAATTAAAATGTTAGTTCCTTTGCAAATGCATTCAACCTATTTACAATTACCCGCAAGCCAAGAAAAATATCTTGCTATCGGTCATGATCCGCAAAATAACCGCGTTGCTTATCATAAAAAACTTGAAACCTGGTTTGCGGCGGCTTCATTAAAATCTAACATTGTTGATCTCGCTCATTATTTGTCTGTCCAGATCAATGTCGATACTTTGCATGATAAAGATCTGCGTAAAGCAATTTTATTGGTTCATCAAACGAGATATTGCTTCAAAGATAACTTATCTTGTGAACAATTAGCTTGGCAAGCACACCGCCTATCAGTGTTAAACAACGCTATTGGCGATACCTATTTTATTAATTTCGATAAAGATGGATTCCCAACCTTCTATAATAAAAGGATTATTACTAATAACTTCTTAACAAACAAACCTATTTTTATCGATAAAACCGGTTCCGGCTATGGAATGTCAAGCTATATGGCTTATCTTCCTAAACAAAAAATAGGTGTTGTTATCCTAACGAATAAATTTTTAGGTGACGCAAGAATCAAACTTGGCCGCGATATTTTACAAACGCTGTAAAACCTCATCGCAACACAAACTACAGTAACAGTAAAGGAGTTTTTAATATAAAAAACCTCATTAAATTTAAAAAATTTTTTATATTTTTTCAAAAAAAAAAGACATCTTTGCTTAAGTATTGATACACTACAAGTCTCCACATTTAGCGTGCAATGTTGCAGGCTAAACCCTCAATAACAAGGAGTTATTATTATGTCTTTACCTTTAGAAATACAAGCTGCTCTAGCACTTTATGATATTAAAAAAGGCAAATGGCGACGATTATTTCGGTTTGATCAGGGAGCGATACGCGCACTACGTAAGCTCAGTGAAAATGATCAAACGAGTCTTTTAAAGATTTATCTCTGTTTTATGAAAAATAAACCTAAATCTACACAAGAGTCTTATCAGGTATATCTAGCGTTATTAGATTATTTAAGTTATATAGACTATAGTGGGATTCCAGAAACGTTGAACCAGCTCCATCACAACAAACTCTTAAACCTCACTAATCTCAATCAATTATCCGAACTAAAAGGACCTCAATTTTCGCAACTTGCCTTGTTATTCCCCCTATTAAATACCAGAGGATTATTAATTCAAGATAATTTCGACAAGATTGCTCCATATTTCAAAATAGTAACGGAAAATAAGCTTGAGGATGAGTTAAGTAGTATTGTAGACTCAGTCAATATATTAGGAAATAGATATTTAACCCAAGAAAATTTAGATTGGCTACTCGAAATACCTTATGAAGCTGGGAGTAGGGTAAGAATTTTAAGGATTTTAGGCGCAAATGACATGATTACCTCAAACAATCGCGTTGAGCTTTCTAAGGAAAATAATCATTTTTTGCTTAGCGATCAAGCTTATTTTGCGATTTGGAATCCGCTTGAAAATTATTTACCCAAGATTGTAAATACTCAAGAAAAACAATCAATATTTGATAAATTAATTCTGTTAATTCAGGGGGATGATGCACAAGAAAAAATTGCAAATTACATGGAGAAATTAATTCCAATTTCAAAAAGACCTCGAAGAAATACTTACGATAAATTTGCTACAGCCCCTCCTCTACGCTCAAAAAGTCGTGACAGTCTTCACGATCTTGTCGTGCTCTCCCCAGATAGAACGAGTACACTATAAAACCGTGTTATCGATTCATTAACACAAAAGGTACTGTGAGCTAACAAGCCTACTATTTAATGACAGCAGGCTTGTTACTCAATTAAGTTACCGCTTAAGGTTTGGTTTATGAATTTCTCCGACAATGGTAGGTCTATGATCGAGTGGGCTTGAATTTTTAAAATAAGCGCTAGTACATGCTTTAATTTCGGAGGATTTTATATTTTGATTAGTTAACTTTTGTTGTAATTCTTCTAAAGCTATCCGAGCTTCTGCTGCAATAAACTCTGCTAACTCTTGAGATTCTGCACTATCATCCCTATCAGAAGCTTGATTTCCCTTAGTAGGTATAATAACTACTGAATTAGATTCTCTTTCAACATCTTCTAAATAGGATTTTATATTTTTAATATTCGCGTCTAAACTTTGAAGTAATTCTTTAAGCTCTTCAGCTTCAGTTAACTCAAGTTGTGATTCTTCTAAAGCTGTCAGACCTTCTACTTCAATAAACTCTGACGCTTGAGGGCCTGCATTATCACCTTTATCACAAATCTCTATAGCTTGATTTTCATTAGATATAATACATACTGAATTACGTTGACTTTCAACCTCTTCTGAAATCGTTGATAAAGCTTTATCGCTTCTCTCATAAAATGATACGTTTCTATCTTCATCGGATAAATTTTCTTTATAAATTCCTCTATCTTCATTAACAATATTCGTTCCTTCAGAAATTGCTTTTCGATTAGCTAATACTTTATCTAATTCTGAAGACTCTTCTTTATTATTTGAAATTATTTATTTTTGTACAGGTTTAAGTTTGTTTCTAGCAAGATCATCCGGTTTCACAACCCAAGCAGCTTTACCATTTTCCTGTTTAGCGGTTTGGGCATGCTCTTGAATAGTTATTTTATTGACTGGTTTCAGTTTAACTGCTGATAATTGTGATGAAGATAAAGAAATTCCAGTAGAATTTTGAGCTTGAACAGGAGCTATTAAAATTGCGGGTGAAATCGATTGAAACTTGCTCCAATCAATTTTTTCGCTCATCTCTGCGTATTTTGTAATAAGTCCAGTTAAAATTTCAGGTTCTAGGAATTTTTTTTCCGTAATTTGCTTGGTTATTCCGCTGATAAAACCTAGTAAAATCTTTTCTTGTTCATTTAATTTTAAATAATTTTCAAGAAGAACCGATCCTTTGGTGTACATATCTCTCAATAGTTGTTTGTTAGTATTAGAAATTTTTAACTTATCTATCAATTCCAATATTTCTTTATTTAATTTTGGGATGCTTATGGGATTTATTTTTTCAAGCAGGGGACTTATTTCAGATTCTTCTTTAGGAGCAGCAAAACAACTAAATAAGCCGATTTTTGTTTTTGGCATGATCGATCCTTAAGCTAAATTTAAGAATAATCGAGTATAATTTTGGATTCTTAAGATTAGATTAATAGGCATTATCCATTCTTTTTATTGATAACAAATCATATTTTTAACTAATTATTGCGTAATAACGCCTTCGGGTCGGACTGTCAGATTAATTTGGCGGAAGGTATGAAACAAACCATTATTTTTGGGTACTGGCAAAGGTGATGCTTTATACACCGCCGTTTGTGCTGAACGATCAAGTACCGCATTCCCACTACTCTTGACAATAATCACTTCTAAAACCATCCCTCCTGGGGCTAAATGCACCACTAATTTAGTTTCCAGATGTTTATTCATTTCAGGAGGAATGATCCACTGTTGAGCAATCGCTTGTAAAATCAGATGACGGTATTTATCCGTGGTCGCTGCATTGCGCGCCGCATTCATTTTTTGTTTCGCTAGTGATTTTATTTCTTGATCCAGTAATTGCTGAACATTTTTTTCGACTATCTTTAAAGACTCCTTAGGGGATTTTAGCGATTTAGACTTATCAAGCATTTTTTTTGTTTTATTCACCACCCGTTTTGACGGATGTGATTTGCTAACCGTCTTTTTAACCACTAACGGCGATTTACTGGGTATTTTCAGCGGAATAATCTTATTGTGCTCGGCTTTAGCTTGCTTTTTTTCCTTAAACGGTAATAACACGGGACTTTTTTCAAGCAAAATCGGTTTCGATAGCACCTTTGTAACAGCCGTCGGTAACGGCTTTATTTTATCTAGCGTAGCTATAGGCTTTTTTAAGACGCTATCCATCGGTACCGCCGTTGCATGGATCACTTGTAAAGCAGGCGGTGCTTGAAATAATAATTTTGAACTATGGCGTAATGTTAAAAATAAAGCGAAAAATAATACAATATGCAGCAAAATCGCAATGATTAGCGAGTATCGAAGGTTTTCTTTATTAACTCGGTTTAACATAGACGCTTCGCATTAAGATTTTAAACGACCTTTGCTGGCGATTCAGTTAATAAACCAATATTGATGGCACCCGCTTGTTGCAATAAAACCATTGCGGTTACGACCGCACCATAATCAACCTTTTTATCCCCTTTAACAAAGACTGGACGTGGCAGCTTCTTTTGTTCGGCATTGTGTAACTGTTCACTCACCGCTGAGCTTAATTGCTGCGCATCCAGAGGCGTTTCAGGGTGTGTTGCGGTATTTAAATAATAAAGTCCTTTTTCATCCACCGAGACAATAATAGGTTCTTGTGCAGGAGCAATGGTTTGCGCTTGGGCCTGTGGCAAGTTCACTTTAATACCTTGCGACAATAACGGTGTTGTCACCATAAAAATCACTAACAACACTAACATCACATCGATATAAGGAACCACATTGATCTCAGACATCGGTCCTTTAGGTTTTTTTTGTGAAAATGGATAAGGATTACGCAGCATGATTGACACTACCATGAACCTGACGATACAAAATATTTGAAAACTCTTCTTGAAAGCGGTGATAATTATGTAATAAATGTTGGATCTGCTGCGAATAACGATTGTAAAAAATCACTGCGGGGATAGCGACAAATAAACCCATCGCTGTTGCGACTAAGGCTTCAGAAATACCCGGCGCAACCATAGCGATCGTTGCGGTCTGTTGTGAAGCCGACAAGGCTTGAAAAGAGGTCATGATCCCCCACACCGTACCAAACAAACCTACATAAGGGCTTGTTGACCCTAAAGTCGCTAAAAAATCGAGATGTTTCTCGAGCTGCTGATGCTGCTCAGAATAAGCAATACGCATCGAACGTTGTACACCTTCCATAATAATAGTGGGGACATTTCCCACTTGCTGATGTAAACGCAGAAACTCACGAAACCCGGCATGAAAAATACTGGCTAAACCACTGTATTGATCCTGTTCACGATTTAAATCAGTATACAATTTACTCAGATCAATACCTGACCAAAATTTATCTTCAAATTGCGCCAACAATTTGCGTGAACGTCTCAACATAAAGCCACGTTGTAAGATCATTGACCAAGAAACAATTGATGCCACCAGTAGAATTAACATCACCAATTTAACGATGCCGCTAGCAGCAGAAAAATAACTCCACAATGAAGGATCGATGGTTGGCATTAGCGACTCTCTTTAAATGTAAAAACTCGACTTTTTAAATGAAAACAATCTATTGGTTTATTTTATCAGAAAAATCATAACTGAGTTGTTTTTGTCCGTTGAGATGACCGGGCATAGTCAATCCAAAATGAAGATAGGTTTTTTTGGTAGCAATCCGGCCACGGGGAGTACGCATAATAAAGGCTTGCTGAATTAAATACGGCTCAATTACTTCTTCTATGGTGTCACGTTCTTCACCGATAGCGGCGGCTAAACTATCTAAACCTACGGGGCCACCTTCAAATTTGTCAATGAGTGTTAATAATAATTTTCGATCTTGTTGATCAAAGCCCTCTTTATCCACTTCTAATAAATCCAAAGCTTGCGCGGCCAAAACTTGATCGATCTTGCCATTGGCCTTTACTTCAGCAAAATCACGAACCCTGCGTAGCAAACGATTTGCAATCCGCGGCGTGCCACGCGCCCGTTTAGCAATTTCATTAGCACCTTGTGGATCGATTGCTACACCTAAAATCTTTGCCGATCGTGTCACAATACGACAAAGATCCTGAACACTATAAAATTCTAAACGTTGTACAATTCCAAATCGATCGCGCAAGGGTGAGGTTAACAACCCTGCGCGTGTGGTCGCACCAATGAGTGTAAACGGCGGTAAATCTAATTTAATCGACCGCGCAGCAGGCCCCTCGCCTATCATGATATCTAATTGATAATCTTCTAAGGCCGGATACAATATTTCCTCAATCACCGGGCTTAAACGATGGATCTCGTCGATAAATAACACTTCTTTGGCTTCAAGATGGGTTAACAACGCGGCTAAATCCCCAGCCCTTTCTAAAATTGGCCCTGAGGTTTGCTTAAGTACAGTGCCCATTTCATGCGCAATAATATGAGCCAATGTTGTTTTCCCTAATCCCGGTGGACCTACAATCAACACATGATCTAAGGCTTCGTTCCGTCCACGCGCCGCATGGATAAATAACGACATTTGTTCAGACACCGAAGCTTGTCCTAAGTAATCGGCTAAGGTAAGAGGACGAATGCGTGGAAGTAAGGCATCGTCCTCAGTATGATTTTTTGCAGCAACTAAACGATCAGAGATTGGCATACGAATGATGAAGTTTAAGCCGATGAAAATAATTTAACATTTTTTAAGGCGGTTATTCTATTATTAGTCAAGTACGACGTTTTTAGCAAGCGCCTTAAGCTTGAAAAATGATGAATCGATATCCTCATTATTTCTTGATATGAATTATTTAATTGAGCATTGATCAGCATGAAAAAATACGTTACTTTAATATTTTTATAAAAAAATAAAAGGAAATTAAATGAACCTAGAATTTTCTAATACAACCGCTGCATTACTTAAAGAGCAATTAGCTTACGAACAACTAGCATGGACCACTGAAAACACATTAGATCGGGCCAGTATTAAGAAGTTAAAAGGTTGCCGGGATCAATTAGTCGAGGATTGCTTAAAACTTATCTCACAATTAGATAACTTTAGCTTGATTAATGCAGAAAAAAAGCCCTTTTCTTCTGCATCCATATTAGAGTTAGTTGAGAGCCTAAAAACATACCTCCAAAGCAGTAAACGTTATCCGCGCCTAAAGAAGTTTTTGAATTTTATTCCTGATAATACCGATGGCATCATCGGCTTTATATTAATTGCAACCTCACTGTTATCGATTGTATCTCCACCTTTCGCCAGCATACCGGTAGGTATTTTTTTCTGGATATTGATGGACTTAAGCTTTAATAATCGAAAAGCTGCTAAAACCTTGCAAGAAAGCCTCTATAGTGTTGAAAATAAGCTCAGAAAAATTCAAGAAGTGGAGGATTATATGTTAAAAAATGAAGAAGCGCCTGCGCAAAGCGTCGTTCAAACACCGCTAATATCCCAAGCAGGGCCCAGTACCTCTTATTCTGCTCAGTTCTATGGCTCTACTGAAAATAACCAGGATGAACTTACTGAGCATCCATCAACATCCCATTTGACCTTGAATTAATTACAAATTATGAGCGTATTAATTAATTGTCGGTAAAAAAATGCAGCGTATTATCTAGATAATAAACTATTATAATATTCAATCTCATTACGTTGTAGTTCAATGATTTGAGATCTTTGTCCATCCCTTAGCTTAGGCTGATTTTTAAAGAAGCGTGAATTTTTCGCTTGAATATCTGCGGTGGCAAGTTCCCAAGCCAATTTTCTGTCGCATTGAATTTGTTGGTTTTTTAGTTCATTTGGCCAGTTGGGTTTAATTTCTGCTACCGATGCTTTAATATTGTCGATAAATTTTTCGCCGCCACAATTATTAATGCTATAGAGGTGGCCCTCATAAGAAGGATCTCTTAAGCTGGCGCCCCTAACAAAGGTTTCATCATTAGGCTCTATCAGATTATAGTGGCCAATAGTCGCCTCACCTTTAGGTGGATCAAAAGAAATTAATATTTTGTTGGTCGTCGCCGGTTCCTGAAGAGTCGTCCCGACTGAACTCACATAATCTTCAAAGTCTTTTAAGACAACCTCATAACCAAACGCTTCACAGATCAACGCCAGCTCATTTTTAGACAGACCTATTCCTTCTGTTGATGAAAATGGATAATGATGTTGAATGACTAACCCCAGCATGATCTCTGCTTGTTCTGGATGCATCTTGTCCAAAACCTCAACAAGTTCATCGAAATACCAGTTGGTGTGATAAACTTGATTGAATTTATCGAGTATCACTGCAAAATTTTTATCATTAATGATGCGCCTAGCCAGCGCATAAAAACCACAAAAATTATTTTGTGAAGATATTTCAATTAAGTTTATCGGACTCAGTTCAGCAGAAATAACCATTTATTCTTTTCTCAAATAGTTCAAACAAGGTCTCATTACAAGCCTGTTAATCCATGATAATTCATGAATGCAGTTTTAGAAAGATATCATTAGGAAATTTCATGCTTGCGGAAAAGTTTGGGTTCCCTGCACTGAAATATTTACTCATTTTTTCTGGGGTTACATTGTTTAGACATTGAAACAGTGATTTCACTGAATTTTTATCACAATAATAGATATTATAATCATAAAGCTTAGCAAGTGAAATTTGATTCTTCTGTTTATTAGGATAAAAGTAAAAGGTTTCAAAATTATTAAGTTGCCATGCTTTTGAGCGACTTTTATCAAAATAAAATGTTTTCACCGAAGGGGCATTCCCATGTGAAGTAGATAATGCTGCAGTAAAATAGACTCCACAAATATTTTTATCGGAAGTATCTTTGATGATTTTTAATTCTTCGGCATGAGTATGAGCAACTAGTATTCCTATAATATTATTTGAATAGGTTGATATCAATTTCAAAAAAATAGTATTTTCTTTAGGAAGCCAGAACGAAGAATCATCATAAACGTTTCGACCTGGAGATATATGCATAGCCAGTAAAACGGATTCTTGAGAGGCTTTTGCACATGCTAGTTCAGATTCTAGCCATAGTAATTGTTTCATAGAATCTTGTTGCATCACTTGTTTACGATGTACTGAAAAAAGAACGGAATTTAAAACGATTAATCGAAGTTTTGGAGCAAGGTAAGCTGAGTAATAACCTTGTGTTTTTTTTATTTCAAGCAAGCAAGGATAAGCTTCCTTAGCTTGACAAATAGTACCAGTCGATAAAAAACCATTCTTCCAACCTGCCTGCGATTGAGCAATTTCATAAGGACTAGACTCTTTTTTTGGCAGATTGTTTACGCTAAAAGGTCCATAGTTAACGGCTAGCGAGTCATTATTTCCAAAAACATAAAAAATAGGTGTTTTTGGAAAACTCTTTTTTAGTGTATCAAAAACGATTATTTCATCTCTTTTTACATTTTCAGTCGTAGTACGCAAATGCCCAACTAAATCACCTAAATACAAAATAAATTTCGGTTGACTAATATCACCTTTTTTTAAATTTTCGCTAAGGGTGTTAATCAACTTTTTAAAAGTAGGAAGATCCAAATCATTTTCGGGGTTACGCTGACTTGGGTCGATATCCATCGTATGTTTTGTTAGTGCACTTAAATGAATATCTGTTATCACTAAAAAATTTTCTTGCTTTAAAGACTGGCTAAAAGACAAACTCGGAAAATATAAAAAAATAAGCCATAAGAAAAAATATTTTTTACTAAATCTCATAAATTCAACTCTTTATTATATTATGTGAAAATTAATCCAAGCCTCCAATGATAATTAACCTATCATTCGCTCTGCAAATCGCCTATGGATGGCTGTTGATGACGCATTAGGAGTGTCTTTCCTAACAACCCTAACCCACGCTATTCAAGGCTTGTCGAATTAACGATTCTAACGACAAACTGGTGTCTTTAATCTGTAATACCGCTCGACTGGCCTCTTGGGCTTTATAGCCTAAGGCCACTAACGCAGAAATCGCGTCCTGTTGGACATGTTGTAATGACCGAATAATATTTTTATCAGATTCCATTGATTGGTTATGGGATAAACTTTTTAAACGATCACGCATCTCGATGATTAAACGTTCTGCCGTTTTTTTTCCGATCCCAGGAACAGCTTGTAAAGCGATCACATTTTGCTGTTCAACACAACGAACAAATTCTGTTGCCTGTATCTTTGATAAGATACTTAAAGCAACCTTTGGCCCCACACCATTTACTTTTAAGAGTTGAGTAAATAATGCGCGTTCATCAGCCGTGCTAAAACCATACAAAAAATGCCCGTCTTCACGGACAATAAATTGTGTGTATAAAAAAACCTTTTCTCCACATTCCGGTAGCTGATAAAAGGTATGCATAGACGCTTGTACTTCATAAGTAAACGCATCGGCCACTTCAATCAATAAATAAGGGGGTTGCTTCTCAATCAAGATGCCACGCAATCGATTAATCATCGTCTTCTTCCTCGGCGAAA
>CASFML010000065.1 GCA_949295795.1 uncultured Gammaproteobacteria bacterium
ATAATCATGATTTAATTAATTCATAATTAAAGGCAACTTTTTTATTGCTTAATCCAATTAATGAGCCCTCCGGCTAATAATATTTTTAATTCTCGTGCGCTTAAAGGATGGGTAACTGTGTAATTTTTATTTTTAGTTTTATTATGAACTATCAACTTTTCAGATTTTTGAATAGTTTCGCGGATATTTTTAATTAACAAAACATTTCCTTGATCAATAGTGTCATAATCGGCTGGATTAGTAAAAATCAGTGGCAAAATTCCAAAGTTGACTAAATTTTGTCGATGAATGCGTGCAAATTGTTTAACTAACACTGCCTGTACACCTAAATAGCGTGGAGCTAAGGCGGCATGTTCACGACTAGAGCCCTGTCCATAATTATCACCACCAACGATAAAAGATCCCGTTTTTTGGTATTCTAACGCCCGTTTGGGATAAGAAGGATCAATTTGATCAAAAACAAATTGACTAATTCCAGCAATATTACTTCGGAAAGGGAGCACTTTTGCTCCTGCAGGTAAAATTGTGTCGGTAGAAATATCATCACCTACTTTAATTAAAACGGGGCCTTCAATATCTTCAGCTAAAGGAGGAATGACTGGTAAAGGTTGAATATTTGGACCTTTTGCTAACTTTACTTCGGTAGGGTTTATAGAGGGAGGGACTAACATTGTTTTATTAATGATAAGCTTTTTTGGTTCTGTAAAGCGTGGATATGCTTTATCTTTTAAAGAGCGAGGATCGGTGATAACTCCAGTTAAAGCTGAGGTAGCGGCTATTTCAGGGCTGCAGAGATAGACTTGGTCTTCCTTGGTTCCAGAGCGGCCTGGAAAATTTCTAGGTACTGTGCGTAAGCTTATTTTACCTGAGGCAGGAGCTTGACCCATACCAATACATCCATTACATCCTGCTTGATGAATACGACCGCCAGCACGGATTAATTTTTCTAAAATACCCAATTCAACCATGTTTTCTAAAATTTGACGGGAGGTTGGATTAATATCAAATGAAACACCCGGAGCTATTTGTTTTCCAGCAACAATTTCTGCCGCGACAGCAAAATCTCTCAGACCAGGGTTTGCTGATGAACCGATCATTGCTTGATAAATGGGCCGACCGACTACTTCTTGGATGGGCACTACTTTTCCTGGACTGGAAGGTAACGCAATTAGAGGTTCTAGCTTAGAAAGATCAATTTCATCATGTTCATCATAATCTGCATTATTGTCGGCAACGATTTTTTGCCAATCAGCTTCACGTTGTTGCGACTTCAGAAATTCCCGTGTTATCTCGTCAGAAGGAAATACACTGGTTGTTGCTCCGAGCTCTGCGCCCATATTAGCAATGACATGTCGATCCATCGTAGATAAATGTTGCAGTCCAGGTCCGTAGTATTCAATAATTTTTCCAATTCCCCCATCAACATTATGACGACGTAATAATTCTAAAATGATATCTTTAGCACTGACCCAATCCGGCAATGCGTTAGTTAATTTTACTCCCCAAATTTTTGGCATGGTGACATGAAATGGATGTCCAGCAATTGCCATGGCTACTTCTAGTCCCCCTGCGCCAATGGCTAACATCCCCATCGACCCGCCCGCGCAGGTATGACTATCTGAGCCCAATAAGGTTTTTCCGGGTTTTCCGAAACGTTCCATATGTACAGGGTGACTAACTCCATTACCGGGCCCGCTATAATAAAGGCCAAATTTTTTACAAGCGCTGAGTAAAAATAAATGATCATCAGCATTTTTAAAATCAGTTTGTAAAAGGTTATGATCAATATATTGCACAGAGACTTCTGCTTTAGTCTGATTTAATCCCATTGCTTCACATTCCAGCATCACCATAGTTCCTGTCGCATCTTGACATAAAGTTTGATCAATTTTTAAGCCAATTTCTGCGCCAGGTTGCATTTCACCTTCAACTTTATGTAAGTTAATTAATTTTTGCGTTACATTTTGTGGCATACTAGAATCCCCAATAATAATGTATAGTAGTTTACAGCAAGCCTTAATCTAACGGTAGGATCCAAATATGCATTTATCCACTACTCGCTGGATCGATTTATTGACATTTTTTCTTTGTGTCTTAGTGTTAGCGGCTGCGGTATATTTGCAATACAGAGTTGGGATTGTTCCTTGTCCGCTTTGCATCATACAACGATTTATTATTACCTTGTTAGGGTTGTTATTTTTAATGGGCGCGTTGTTTAACTTTGAAGCGGTAACGCGCTGTTTTTTACATACTTTAACCTTTTTATTTGCTGTAGTGGGTGCTGTAGTAGCAAGTCGTCAATTATGGTTGGAGCATTTTCCTTCGGATCAGTTAATCAGTTGCCAAGCAGCCATAGCTCAATATAGCACTTCAATCTATTTCCATAAAATTATTGAACTGTTTTTTCAAGGGACAAGTAACTGTGGGAGCGGGACTTGGCGTTTTTTAAATTTAAGCATCCCAGGATGGACATTAATAATTTTCATTGTATTAGCCGCTATTTCTTTACGGCAGGTTTATATAAATCGACGCAAACATAAACGACATTTTTTATCTTGAAAATTTATTATTGTTCAGATCTAGGTTGATTGGATTTTGAGCTTTTTTGCATTTAAGTAATTGAGTAGCAAATTTTTTAGGTTCACCATAAATAACATAGTCATCGAACTTACCCATTAATTCTTTCAATTCATTAACACTAGGTCTTTCTAAAGCTGGAGCTAGCATAAGCAAGGCAAGTTTTTTTAATACTTCTTTCTTTTGTTCGGTATTGTCAAGATTATTGGGTTGAAGATTGTTTAGATCGCTATCGATTGTATTTTTAAGTTCTTTAACCGATTGTTTTCCAGTTAAATTTAAAGAATTTTTGACCAGCACTTGCCATTGTTCAGGGTAATTTTCAGCCCAATCTTTGTAGAATAGCATTTTGCCTATATCAGAAAATGGTTCATTTGGGAGCGGCGGACTTATTGGTTTGTTAGTTAATAAATACCATAAACAAGCACCTAAGGACCATAAATCGCTATTAAGGTTATCTATCTTTTCTATACAAAAGTTCGTATTTAAAAATAATTCAGGAGCGGAAAACTGAAATGTACTAATTTGACAAGCGGCTTCATCCTTAAAATAAGCACAACCGAAATCACCCAAAATAAAGTTACCATTGGTTTTGAGAAAGATATTGCTTGATTTGATATCATTATGAATAATGCCTTGATGAAGTTTTCCTTTTTCGTCCTGAAACTCAGAGCTGTTCAAGATATCTATAGCATTTAAAAGTTGGGAAAATCCTTGATATAAATAACTTAATACAGCACCGGGGTTTGTAATATATTGGGGCTGAATATAATCTACCTGAGCTTGTAGATCCCCAATTTCTTGATAAGAAGTATATAAGACATTTGTTGTCCCATCCCGTCCTTGTGCGACGGGTAAAGCGAAAAACTCAAATGGGTTAATTGGAGCATTCTGTATAGCTTTCGTCATCTTATTTTCCTGTTCCACGCCAAAGCCACCTTGCTTCCTAACAAGTTTATGAGTTTTATTTTTAATGCATAAACTAACTTCCTTAACGACCCCATTTTGTCCGTTTTTCATAGGGGTATTAGAACCATAAGAGATTAAATTCTCAATTTCTTCAAAACTAAAACGACGCAAAAAAGCATTTATTTCAGGTGTAGTGAGATATTTAGGCTCAGATGGCGAAAAATTTTCAGAAGAGCTATCAGAAGAAGTAGATGAGCGATTTATTGATGTTGATGTAAGAACTAAATTTGGAGGACGCTCCCTTTTAAAAAAGCTTGGAAAAGGAGGTAGTGTAGAGTTAGGCATAACAACTTATGTTTTTTTAATATTGATTAAATTTCCCCTTTGGGTCTTAAATCCTGACTAAATTGTATCGGGCTAAGATTAAAAAATACTTAAAACTCACCCTAATGATATGGAGAGCATCATTTTGATCTGGGTAAAATTAACTTTTAATAAATTAAAAGGAATAGTTTGCGGATGAAAAAGGCTATAAATAACAAAGTTAATTACTAATGCCCAAAAGCTAAACTGGCACCGATTTGTGCGAGCGGTTGTACTAAGAGCATAGTTAATAATTTTAAGCAGACGATTAAAACAAGTGGTGAAAAATCCAACCCCGAAATACTTGGCAAGAAGCCGCGAATGGGTTTAATTAAAGGTTCACTGATACGTACTAGGATTTCAATGAGTGGGCCATGTGCTAAAGGACTGATCCAGCTTAAAATTGTTAAAGCGATAACTGCGTAAAAGAATATATTAATTAATTGATTAAGCAACTCGGCAAATGCAAGCACCACTAATCCGAGCAAATGCGGCGTTGCATTAATTTGTATCAAAAAAAGAAATGCAATTTTAAGCATTTCTAAGCCCAACAATAATATTATAGCTGCGAAATCGATACCATGAAGACTAGGGATTATACGACAAATTGGGCGTAGCGGAGGGTTGGTTAATTTTGCCACTAATACAAACAGAGGATTATAACTATCGATATTAACCCATTGTAAAATAATTCGTAACAATAAAATAAAAATATAAAGATCAAAAATAGATTGGACCAGGAATACACCTGCATTACTGAAAGAATTAAGCATAAAATTTAGCCTGTTATTTTAATTGAGAGTTGATTTTTATTTAAGTCTAATAGTGTGGGTATTCCAAATGGTAAACAGCGATTCTGTTTTCCATGGCCAATACCAGCACAATGTAATACTGGAAAATTTTGTTCCATGGCAAAACGCTCTAGCACTCTTTGTATCTTTTTTTCCTCTTCAGGGTTGGCAAAGGTGAAATCACCGAAGAGAAGAGCTTTTATATGATTTAGGGTTCCCGATTGGTGTAATTGTTGTAGCATTCTGTCGATCCGATAAGCAGCTTCATTGACATCTTCCAAAAATAAAATTTTTTCTTTAGTTTCAATTTGCCATTCTGTACCCAGACTTGTTTGAATTAAGCTAAGGCTTCCACCCGTTATAGGAGCTTGAATTAAATCTAAAGAATTCGATTTTTGGTATGGGCTTAAGAAATACTTTAATTCTAGTCGTTGTTCAAAAATTATTTTTTTTAACTCAATAATGTTTTCTGATGGAATTACGTGGTGAGTTACTTGGTTAAGTGTCGGGGCATGTAATGTTTGCCAATGCCATTTTTGCTGGAGAAATAAGTGTAAAGCAGTGATGTCACTAAAACCAATAAATAATTTACATTTTTTGGGTGCGGTTAATTTTAAAAGGGAAGGTATCAGGCGCGTGCAGCCATACCCTCCACGTAAACACCAAATTGCGTCGGAAGTAGGATTTAATAAAGCATTTTTTAGTTGTTGAAATCGTTGTTCATCAGTATTTGCACAGAGCAGATCAGGTCCAAATAAGTCAGGAGAAATTCGGGGTATTAATTGCCAGCTCGAGAATAAAGTTTTTATTTTTTCTATGATAGCTTTATCAGTTACTCGGCTAGCAGGGGCAATAACATCAACAATAGAATTTTTTTTTAGAGATTGCCAAGGTTTAAAGCTATCCATTTTTTCTGAGCCCCTAGATAGAAGATTATCAACTTTATTTTTAAGTTATATATCTAAATTATCGACTTCTAATGCATTTTGTTGAATAAAATCTCTACGTGGTTCAACTTGATCGCCCATTAAGGTAGTAAAGATTTGATCGGTTGCGATAGCATCTTCAACTGTGACACGTAATAAACGTCGAGTATTTGGATCCATAGTTGTTTCCCATAACTGATCAGGATTCATCTCTCCTAAACCTTTGTAACGTTGTATGGCTTGTCCACGGCGTGCCTCAGCTAATAGCCATTCATAAACTTCTTTAAAATTTTTTACCGTATGTTTTTTAGTATCACGTTGTACATAAGCACCAGGACCAATGAGGCCATGGAGTTGTTTAACCATATCAAATAAACATTGATATTCAGGTGTTTTGAAGAATTCGTAAGAGATTTTATAAGTTGTTTCTAAGCCATGTGTACTAATGGTTATTTTAGGTAAAAACACATGTCGCTCAGTATTTTCATAAATATTTACTTGATAGCGAATAGCTTCATTATTGGTGGTTTGCTGTAACTGAGTTTGCCAATGTTTTGTCCATTCCAGTATTTTAGAAGAATCAATTAATTCTTCAGAAGATAAGGGAGGAAGATCAAGTAGTGCTTGTAAAGCATCTATTGGGTACCGACGCGACAAATTTTGAATCATTATTTGCGTTTTTCGGTAATCCATAACTAATTTTTCTAAACCAATACCTTGTATAGAAAAGCTTTCAGCATGTGGATAAAACGCTGCATCATGGAGTGCGGTTTGTGTGAGATAAGCTTGAAGTGCTACATCGTCTTTTAAATACTGTTCTTGTTTACCTTTTTTTATTTTATATAAAGGAGGTTGAGCAATATAGATAGTGCCGCGTTGTAGTAGTTCTGGCATTTGTCGATAGAAAAATGTCAGTAACAAAGTACGAATATGAGAACCATCGACATCGGCATCAGTCATAATGATAATACGATGATAACGTAGTTTATCTGGATTATATTCTTCTTTACCTATACCGCACCCTAGTGCAGTAATTAATGTGCCAACTGCTTCTGAAGATAGCATCTTGTCAAAACGTGCTTTTTCCACGTTTAGGATTTTTCCAGTCAGCGGTAAAATTGCTTGGTAACGCCGATTCCGTCCTTGTTTTGCAGAGCCGCCCGCAGAATCTCCTTCAACAATAAACAATTCACAAAGAGCGGGATCAGTTTCTTGGCAATCCGCTAATTTTCCTGGTAAATCAGCTATGTCTAATGCAGTTTTGCGCCGAGTCATTTCACGAGCTTTACGCGCTGCTTCACGTGCCCGCGCGGCATCGATGATTTTCATCATGATGGCTCGTGCATCCTGCGGTGTTTCTAATAAAAATTCTTCAAGCTTTTCTGAAGTTAAGGCTTCAACAATTCCTTTTACTTCAGAAGACACCAATTTGTCTTTGGTTTGAGAAGAGAATTTAGGGTCAGGAACCTTAACGGATAAAACGGCTGTTAAGCCTTCACGGGTATCATCACCTATAGTGGTGATTTTAAGCTTTTTGCTATTTGCTTCGCGATCGATATAAGTATTTAATGTTCTAGTTAAAGCCGCACGAAAACCAGCAAGATGAGTTCCTCCATCACGTTGGGAAATATTGTTGGTAAAACATAAAATATTTTCTTGAAAGCTATCATTCCATTGTAAAGCCACTTCCACAGTAATACTATCGCGTTCAGCGGTAAAGTAAAAAGGTTGTTTATGAATTAAAGTTTTGTTTTGGTTAAGATATTCGACAAAGGCTTTGATTCCTCCTACATACTTGAGTTGCGTTTCTTCGCTGGTTCTTTCATCGATGAGATTAATCGCTACACCGGAATTTAAAAAGGATAGTTCGCGTAACCGTTTTAGCAGAATATCGTAATGGAATTCATTATTATGTTGAAAAATAAGCTTGCTAGGATAAAAGCGGATTTCAGTTCCTCTTTCTTGAGTTTCTCCGGTGATTTCTAGA
>CASFML010000066.1 GCA_949295795.1 uncultured Gammaproteobacteria bacterium
AGCAGCCATGTTAGGTATCTCTTTGTCATTTGGCTTCCCAGCGCATCATTTGGTAGCTGATTTTCGAGAGCATTTTATTATCTTTTGTGATGAAAATAATTTTGATGTTGCCATGGAACCCCAGAAAAATTAACCTTATTTTTTATCGTATTCTTTATGCTAACTATAAACAAACCCGCTCCAGATTTTAGTTTGCCCGCAACGAGCGGAAAAATAATTAATTTAAAAAGTTTAATAGGTAAAAATATTATTTTATATTTTTATCCTAAAGATTGTACCTCTGGATGTACTCAGGAAGGAAAGGATTTTACAGACAATTACAAAAAATTTGTTTCTTTAAACACCATAATACTTGGCGTTTCTCGTGACAACTTGAAACTTCACGAGAAATTTAAATCAGAACAACAATTTCCTTTTGAATTATTATCTGATGTCGAAGAAGTAGTTTGTCAGTTATATGATGTTTTAAAAGAAAAAATTATGTACGGCAAAAAAACTTTTGGCATAGAGCGAAGTACCTTTTTGATTGATAAAGTAGGTATTTTGCGTCAAGAATGGAGAAAGGTTAAAGTGCCGGGTCATGTAGATGAAGTTTTACAAGCAGTGGGTCAATTACGTTAGATTATCAGCATAAATTATTTTTATGGGTATGTACCCTTTTATAAGAGATAGCGTTTAAAATTGCCTTTACCACACTAGCTAAAGGTATAGCAAAAAATACTCCCCAAAAACCTAATAGACCTCCAAATATAAGTACAGCAATAATGATAGTGACTGGGTGTAAATCAACTGCCTCAGAAAATAAAAAGGGCACTAATACATTAGCGTCCAACGTAATAATTAATGTATAAACTATAACAAGATAGGCAAAATGCGCTGTCCATCCCCATTCTAAAAATCCTATAATAAGAACAGGAATAGTTACCATGACTGCCCCAATGTAGGGGATAATCACCGAGATCCCAACTAATACACTTAGTAATATAGCGTACTGAAGACCAAGGATTGCGAATGAAAGGTAAGTAACTATCCAAACTATCAGCATCTCTAAAGCTTTTCCTCTGACATAATTACCCGTTTGAGTAAGAACTTCTTTCCAGACTTGAGAAATTAGCCGACGTTTTTCAGGTAAATATTGTGAAAGCCAATTGATTATCTTTTTTTCATCGAGTAAGAAAAAATATACTAATAAAGGAACCAGTACAAAATAAATCGCAAAAGCAATAACATTGGGAATATAGCCTAAAGCTGCGGACAATAGCCCTTGTCCAGCATGAGTAAGTTCTGCTTTAAACTGGGTGATCCATTCTTGAATCTGACTGGCGGATGTATAGCCCGGATAGCGGGTAGGGAGATAAAGAAGTAATTGTTGGCCTTTTGCAGCCATGACAGGTAGTTCGCTAATTAAGTTGTTCAATTGGCGAAATAATAAGGGTAGTAAACCCACAATTGCCATGATAACCAAACCTACAAAACTAATATAAACTCCTAAAACTGCAGCTATTCGAGGTAAATGAAGTTTTTCTAAAGAACTAATTGGCCATTGTAATAAATAGGCCATAACGACACTGACAAATACCGGAGCTAAAATTTTCCCTAAAGAAGCGAAAACGATGATAATAAATAACAAAAATAGCCACAATATTGCCAATTCTGGGTCGAGAAGATATCGGTCAATCCAATTTTTAACAAGTTGCAACATAGTTTAAATCGCTACTTCTATGAAGTATGAGTAAATGAAGTCTATTGAACAGATGAGTTAAAGTCAAAAATATACTTTTAGCCATTTAATTTTTCATTATTCTGTTGTATTTCGTTCAAAATCCAATCTTTCAGGACTTGCAAATTAAGCTGTTGCGAGTTGAGTTTCTTCTTAGCCTTTGATTTCAAAAAAGGGAATACTTTATTCCCATTCTATTGTCGCAGGCGGTTTACCCGAAATATCATAAACTACTCGAGAAATACCAGGTACTTCATTAATAATTCGATTTGATACAGTCTCAAGTAAATGATAAGGCAGATGTGCCCAGCGAGCGGTCATAAAATCTATTGTTTCTATAGCCCGAATTGCAATAATTGGAGCATATTGGCGAGCATCCCCAATAACTCCTACAGAATTTACCGGTAAAAAAACGCAGAACGCTTGGCTTATTTTGTTATAATAATTCTGTGCCCGTAATTCTTCTTGTAAAATAAGATCAGCTTTACGCACAAGGTCGATTTTTTTTTGGTTAACTTCTCCTAAAACGCGAATAGCTAAACCAGGTCCCGGGAACGGGTGTTTATAAACTAGCTCAGATGGCAGGCCTAATTCTAGACCTAGCTCACAGACTTCATCCTTAAATAATTCACGTAAAGGTTCTAATAACTTAAGCTTAAGCGTATCAGGAAGTCCGCCGACATTGTGGTGCGATTTTATCGCATGGGCCTTTTGAGTACTTGTTGCTGCAGACTCTATAACGTCAGAATAGATAGTTCCTTGTGCTAACCAAGCGATATCTCGATGTTTGTTTGCTTCGGTTTCGAATATTTCAACGAATAAATTTCCTATGGTTTTACGTTTTTCTTCGGGATCAGTAATTCCTTTTAAAGCGCTTATAAATCGCTCAGAAGCATCTATTTTTACAACTGAGATATGCATATCATCAGCTAAAGCTTGTATTGCGGAGTCTTTGTCAGTGATACGTAATAAACCTGTATTAACAAAAACACAAAGTAATTGATTACCGATAGCTTTGTGTAATAACGCAGCTAAAACACTAGAATCAACGCCACCCGAAAGTGCTAACAAAACCTTTTCTTTACCTACTTTCTTTTTTATTTCGGCAATTTCGTGTTCTAAAATTTTAGGAGCTGTCCAACTTGGTTGACAGTGACAAATTTTTTCCACAAAACGAGCCAATATTTTTTTTCCCTGACGTGTATGGGTTACTTCCGGATGAAATTGTAAACCATAAAAATGACGGGTCATATCCGCCATGCCAGCAATAGGAGTGTTTGGGGTATTTAATATAACAACAAAACCGGGAGGTAATTGTTCAACATGATCACCGTGACTCATCCAGACATCCAGTAATACCTCTTTTTCTTTTTTTGGATTATCTTGAATATGACTTAATAATTCAGTTTCTGCTGTTACTAACGCAGGAGCATATCCGAATTCTCGGTTTGCACAGTAAACAACTTTACCACCGAGTTGCTCCGCCATGGTTTGCATGCCATAACAAATCCCTAACACTGGACAACCTAAGCTAAATAAGATTTTGGGGGCTCGGGGAGTAGTTTCTAAAGTCACTGTTTCAGGGCCACCGGATAGAATAATTCCTTTTGGGGCAAAGGCTAAAATTTCTGAGTCGGCGATATCATAGGGGTATATTTCGCAATAAATGTGTAATTCGCGGATTCTTCGAGCAATTAACGGCGTGTATTGTGAGCCAAAATCGAGAATCAGTATGCGCTCTTGAGGGATAGTCATCTTAAGTACACTCCGTTTTTATTTGAGGTTTAATTTTCATATGAATGGCTAAGAATTACTTTGAGAGTTGATTTAGCGGAATAGTCAATCTTCACGGTAATAATTAGGAGCTTCTTTAGTAATTGCTACATTATGGACATGGCTTTCTCTAATACCTGCAGCGGTAAGTTTTATAAATTGAGCCTTTTTGTGGAGATCGCCAAGGTTAACACTACCTGTATAACCCATGCCAGCTCTTACTCCACCGAGTAAATGGTGAATTACTGTTTGTAAAGGACCTTTGTAAGGTATTCTTCCTTCGATGCCTTCAGGAACTAATTTGTTTGATTCTAAAGTATCCTGAAAATAGCGATCAGATGATCCTTGCTGCATGGCTCCTAAAGAACCCATCCCACGATATGCTTTGTAAGGTTGACTCTGATAGAGTTCGATTTCTCCAGGAGCTTCTTCAGTCCCAGCAAATAAGCTACCTATCATGACGGCATGTGCACCCGCTGCTAATGCTTTGCATAAATCCCCAGAATAGCGAATTCCACCGTCTGCGATGATAGTTACGGGTTTTCCTTTAAGCGCTGCAGAAACATTCATAATAGCTGTAATTTGGGGAACACCTACGCCCGTCACAATTCGAGTTGTACAGATTGAACCAGGTCCTACTCCCACTTTTATAGCATCCGCACCTGCGGATGCTAAGGCTTCTGCGGCTTCAGCAGTAGCGATATTCCCGGCTATAAGAGAAATATCAGGATATTTGGTTTTTAACCATTTAACCATATCAATAACACTTTGTGCATGACCATGCGCTGTATCGACACAGAGTATATCTACACCCGCTTCAATCAAAGATAATGCCCTTTCCTTAGCATTATTACCAATTCCAACTGCCGCACCCACGCATAATTGACCTCGTTGGTCTTTATTTGCAAAGGGTTTTTCTTTGGTTTTTTGTAAGTCTTTTGCTGTCATTAGGCCTCGACATCTGAATTGCTCATCGACAATTAAGATTTTTTCTAAGCGATGGCGATGTAGCAAATCTATTATTTCTTCAGAAGTTGCTTGTTCTTTAGCAGTAATGAGTTTTTCTTTGGGTGTCATTACTTGAGAAGCAGGCTGATCTAAACATTCTTCGAATCGTATATCCCTGTGCGTGACTATACCGACTAGCCGGTCATTTTCAATGACAGGTATCCCTGAAATTGAATAAGCAACCATTAGTTTGAGTAATTCTCGTAAAGTAGTTTCAGGAGTAACAGTAATGGGATTTCTTACCATTCCATTTTCAAAATTTTTTACTTTTCTAATTTGCTGAGTTTGAGCTTCTATAGACAGATTTTTATGAATAATACCTAAACCCCCTTCTTGAGCCAGTGCTATTGCAAGCTTTGCTTCTGTGACCGTATCCATAGCAGCTGAAATCAAAGGAATTTTCAAGTTAATTTTAGAAGTTAATTGAGTTTCAAGTGACACATCTTTAGGCAAAACTGCTGAATGATTGGGAAGTAATAGTATATCGTCAAATGTTAATCCTTCTTGAATCATTTTCATAATATAAATTAAATAGAACTAAATAAAATTGCGTAGAAGGTACCTTATAGGCCATCCCAAGTCTAGTGGTTGGAAAATAAAAAACCATATTTGGTCCAAAATGACCTAGCAATTATTATCTATTTTTAGTTAACTACTTGAGTTAAAATAATTTTTTTTAGTTTAATAAATATCTCTTCAAGGAGACAGACTATTATGTCCAAGGCATTACTTCAGCGTAATTTAGATACTCCAGGTACAAGACTTAAATATTTACGCTCAATTTTGCGATTGACCCGAGCATATATAGAAAAGAAATATAAATTGCCAGAAATTACTTTGAAATCTTGGGAAAATAGTATGATTAAGATTTCTAAAAATGGCATTAAACGTTGTGTTGCAGTCTATAAAAATGAAGGTTTAATAGTTGATGAATCTTGGATAGCTGATGGCAAAGGGTTGGATCCTACAGTTAGACTTTCGCTAGGCCATTATTTTGCAATGCCAAATGAAATTATTAATTTACCTATCGACGCAGATGATGAGATTGCAATGATGCGCGACGCTCAAGAATTTCGAGATCGATACGCTAATGCCGTAGTAATGATAGTTTCTAATGATGAAATGTGTCCGCAATATCGTGCTGGAGATTATGTTGGGGGACGGCTTCGACCTGCCAATGAATTTGATTCGATCGTTAACAAAGACTGTATTGTTTACCTGAAGGATGGCGGTCAATATTTCCGACGTCTTTTTAAAGACTCTTTAGGACGTTTTAATCTTGCCTGTTTAAATCCGCTTGGAAAAACAGCAGAGCCGATCATTTTTGATGCGGATATAGAATCTGCTGCGCCAGTTATCTGGATCCGAAGAAAAGATGAATAAATTAATTAAAATAAGATTTTAAGTTACAAAATATTCTAGTAATTGGTTTTGACAAGCTATCTTAAAATGGCATAGCAGAAGCATATTTTCTAGATAGCATTCGATTTTTATTGGCAATGAGATTAAAAATTCAAATGTAAAGAAGACCTTCTCTTTCAATGATTTTAGAGAGATCATTTTTAAGTCTAATAAGTTGGTTATAGTATTTTGTGAAAAATTTATAATGGTTGAACTTAGAGACTCCAGTGGCTAAAACGATCATATAGTTTAAATGACACTGTTTATGCGTAAGCATTAAACCATGTTTCATACCATGTAATGCTCTTTGTCTCATAATTTCTTTTCCGAAGGAATCGATATAGTCTATTTCTGAAAATGGTATAATATTTCTCTGAGATAATTTTCTAGTTTGAATTAAAGGATCATTGTTGATTATTTGGTTTTTTTCGTAAAAAATTTGCCATTCTAATCTAGAAGTAAGAGAAGTAAGTATTTTTTTGGTCTGGTTTTCTATGCCTACAGCGAAATAGTCTATTGGTTGGATATTAATGTTATTTATATAATCGAAAAAGGTAGATCGGGTCGACTCCGTGGATATAGGAGCATAATGATATTCCCTCATGGAAAAAAGACCTCATTGGATAATGATACAAGAAGTAAGCTTCAAGTTAGTATTTTAAGGCTTTACATGCTATAAATGGGGAATATTTTATCATATTTTTTTATCAAACAAAGATATATTTATACTAAGTATTATGGGATTTGTATGTATCCACTTTACCAGGCCAATGCAAAACCGCTTGTTATTGCTCATCGTGGAGGGGCAGGGTTATGGCCAGAAAATACTTTATTTGCATTAGGGGAGGCAGCAAAAATAGGAGCAGATTTAAGTGAGATTGATATCCATATGAGTAAAGATGGAGTATTAGTTGCTATTCATGACGAGACAGTCGATCGTACAACGAATGCTAAAGGGCTAGTGCAAGATCTCACGTTGGCTGAATTGAAAAAATTAGATGCTGGATATCATTGGACTAATGATGAAGGTCATACCTTTCCTTTTCGAGGGCAGGGAATAAAAATTCCGAGCTTAAATGAAATCTTTTCAGCATTTCCAAAGCAAGTCATTAATATAGAGATAAAGCAAAATGATCCACCTATTGTAGCGGCTTTAAGAGAGCTTATAAATCAACATAAAAAAACCAAACAGGTATTAATATCTGCCTTTAATTCACGAACCATGAAAGTAGTACGTAGACTTTGCCATAACATTGCGACTGCAGCTACACAATCTGAGCTGGATCGATTTTCTAAATTGAGCAAATTTTTTTTAACCCGTCCTTTTTTATTATCTGCTACGGCTCTAGAAGTCCCCTATGAGATGATAACTGCGCATTTTGTAAAGGCGGCACATAAAAAAAATACTAGAATAGATGTTTGGACAGTCAACGAAATCGAAGAAATGGAAAGATTACTTGCCCTAAAAGTAGATGGTATATTAACAGATTTCCCAGATAGGATGCTCAATTTGCTTCAAAAACTGAGTAGCTCAAGAAAAGATGAGATTTGAAAAACCTTGTAAGTTTTTTGGAATTAAAAAAACAATTTTAATTATAACTTGTTTTCTCTAAAACCCATAAGGGTTAATAAAGAAGCCCTTCAAAAGTATAGGGTCCTTAAAATGACCTATAGTGCCTGGCTATTAAGTCTGTATAATAGAGGCTTACACCTGAGTTCTTGTCTGTGTCGCCATCTCCATATCTTTATAAAGGTTGCTATGCAAGGCGGGTCCAGTCCTAAAAAGCTAATTTAGGTGAATATGGTTTTTATTTTTAAAATAAATAATTCGTTAGAAGAAGTAAGAGGCATTTATGACAATTCAGAAGACCCTTTCTATTATCAAGCCTGATGCGGTTAGAAAAAATTGTATAGGGGAAATTACTAAACGATTTGAAAGTTCAGGACTAAAAGTTATTGCGGCTAGAATGGATAGGTTAAAGAAACATCAAGCTGAAAAATTTTATGAGATTCACAAAAATAGGCCTTTTTATAATGAATTGGTTGAGTTTATGTGTTCTGGACCCGTAATGATACAGGTTTTAGAGGGATCTAATGCGATTTTAAAAAACCGTGAATTGATGGGGGCTACTGATCCGCAACAAGCGCTTCCGGGTACAATTCGTGCAGATTTCGCAGAAAGTGTAAGTCAAAATGCAGTTCATGGATCAGATAGCATCGATGCAGCTAAACAAGAAATTGCATTTTTTTTCACGCCAGATCAATGTTTTGCCGAAGGTTCTAAATAATGGAAGCACCGCTAAAGAATTTACTCGATTTTGATCAAGAAGGGATGCAACTTTTTTTTCAAGAATTGGGAGAAAAGGCTTATCGAGCGCAGCAGGTTTTAAAATGGATTCATCAAATAGGCATCAAAAATATTGATATGATGAGTAATTTAAGTAAATCATTGCGTACAAAGCTCAAATCAATAGCACGAATAGACTTGCCTGAGATTGTATTTGAACAATTATCGGATGATGGTACTCGAAAATGGTTATTGCGACTTAATGATGGTAATTGCATCGAAACAGTTTTTATCCCTGAGAGCAAGAGAGGTACATTGTGCGTTTCATCGCAAGTAGGTTGTGCATTAAATTGTAGTTTTTGTTCAACTGCACAACAAGGATTTAGCCGTAATTTAACTGTAGCAGAAATCATTGGTCAAGTTTGGTTAGCAGTACGAAGTTTGTCAGATGGGTCTTTGCGCCATGACCATACTGTCAGCAATATTGTTATGATGGGTATGGGAGAGCCTTTATTAAATTTTGATAATGTTGTCAAAGCAATGAATCTGATGATGGATGACTTTGCCTATGGTTTTTCTAAACGTCGGGTTACTTTAAGTAGTTCAGGCATAGTTCCTGCATTGCGACGTTTATCTGAAGTAAGTGAAGTAGCTCTTGCGATATCTTTACATGCACCTAATGATGAACTAAGAGATCGTCTCGTTCCAATTAATAAAAAATATCCGCTTGTTGAGTTGCTAAACGTATGTCGAAATTATTTCAAAGGAGATAATAGAAGGCGTATCACCATGGAATATGTTATGTTGGAAGGTATTAATGATCAATCAGAACATGCGCAGCAGCTAATAAAAATTTTAGAAGGGATTCCTGTTAAGGTGAATTTAATCCCTTTTAATCCTTTTCCTAATACAATTTATCGTCGTTCCTCTTTGTCAGCCATTGAAAATTTTAAAAATATTTTAATGAGAGCTGGGCTCAATACCATAACGAGAAAAACCAGAGGAGAAGATATTGATGCAGCATGCGGTCAGTTGGTTGGACACGTTCAGGATAGAAGTTACCGTAGTAAAGAGCGTCAAAAAGTGATTCCTATTTTCCTTGAATCATCGGCATGAATTTATGTGGTTTTAAAATAATGGGAGACTTAATGATATCAATACTAAAGCAATTTATCGTTATTTTTTTTGTAATAATCCTTACAGCTTGTAGTATTTTTCCAAAATCTAAAACCCAACTACCAGGCTCACAAGCTTCCGATGTCAATGTACAACTAGGCTTAGCTTATTTAGAAAATGGCGACGTACAACGTGCGCACCAAAAATTACTGCTTGCAGAGCAACAGTCGCCAGGATCCTTACAGGCAAAAGGTGCTATGGGCTATTTTCTAGAAAGTACAGGAAATTTGTCTTCTGCAGATGCTTACTATCGACGAGCAATAACACTTAATCCTAAGTCAGGTGCGGCACAAAATAATTATGGTACCTTTTTGTGCCGTCGTGGTCATTATGCAGAAGCAGATCAGCATTTTTTATTGGCTTTACAGGATCCTAACTACCTTAATACAGGTCAAGTCTATGAAAATGCAGGCTTATGCGCTATGCAAATACCCGATACTCAAAAAGCCACGGGGTATTTTACGCAAGCAATTACTCAAGATCCTAAAAGAGCGATATCCTGGTTGGAGTTAGGGAGAATAAGTTATCAGGCTAAAGCTTACCAACAAGCACAGCAATATTTAGAGCATTATATGCAACTTGTTAAAGAACCTACCGCAAATGCTTTATGGTTGGGTGCCGTTTTAGCTAGAAATTTAGGGGATGAAACAGCTGCGGGTAGCTATACTTTAATGTTACAAACAAGATTTCCAAATTCAGAGGCCTATAAGGCATTACTACATACACCTAAACTAAACACCAAACCTAAGAATAAACAACTTTATTATTAATTATGACAGAAAAAATACAAGCAATTCGAGGCATGAACGATATAATGCCATTGGAAATTTTTACTTGGCAGAAAGTTGAAACTAGTTTGCGTAACCTAGCTAAACAATATGGATACCAAGAAGTTCGTTCCCCTATTCTTGAAAAAACCGAATTGTTTAAACGATGTATTGGTGATGTAACCGATATTGTTGAAAAGGAGATGTATACCTTTATTGATCGTAATGGGGAAAGTTTATCCCTCAGACCTGAAGGAACTGCAGGTTGTGTTCGAGCAGGTATAGAAAAAGGTCTGCTTTATAATCAAATTCAACGTTGGTGGTATTTAGGTCCCATGTTTCGCCATGAGCGACCTCAAAAAGGTCGTTATAGACAGTTTCATCAATTTGGAATGGAAGTGTTTGGAGTCGGTAGTTCTTATATCGACGCCGAATTAATTTTGATGACAGCACGTCTATGGGACGAATTAGGTTTAAAGAATCAATTGAGTTTACAAATTAACTCACTTGGCTCTTCAGCTGCACGCAAAGCACATAAAGAAAATTTAGTTAATTATTTTACCCAACATTTGAAATATTTAGATGAAGATTCTCAGCGGCGATTAAAAACCAACCCATTGCGTATTTTAGATAGTAAAAATCCTGAGATGCAGGAGCTTATTGAGAAAGCACCGCAGTTACTTGGTTTTCTAGATTCAGAGTCTCATCGAGATTTTAGTATTTTACAGAAAATTCTTACTAATATGGATATTAGTTTTACTATAAATCCCCGCTTGGTCAGAGGGTTGGATTATTACAATAAATCAGTTTTCGAATGGATTTTGACAAATGAACAGCAAGCTTCACAAAATACGGTATGCGCGGGGGGGCGTTACGATAAACTGGTAGAACATTTAGGTGGGCATGCTACGCCGGCAGTAGGTTTTGCCATAGGCTTAGAGCGCTTAATTGATTTATTAGCTAATTCAAATTCCACCACAGCCATTTCTGTTCCAGATATTTATTTTATTGCTATAGGTGATATCGCTATTCAAAAAGCTTTAACTCTGACTGAATATTTACATACAGAATTACCCGCTATTAGTTTGATACTTGATGTTAGTGGGGATGGAATTAAACCTCAGTTTAAACGTGCGGATAAAAGTGGAGCCCGTTTCGCTTTAATTTTAGGGAATGATGAAGTAAAGTCTAATATTCTCGGTATTAAAAATCTAAGAAAACAAAGCCCACAAGAAACCATTTCTCAAATTGATATGAAAAAAAGTCTACAGGATCGTTTAACACATGAATGAATTAGTCGCTATAGAACAAGCTGAAGCCGTAAAAAAGTGGTGCCGAGAATATGGGCTTGGGATTGTAGTAGGTATTATTTTTGCTGTTTTGATTAGCTGGGGTTGGAATTATTGGCGCCAAACGAAAGAAAATAATTTGTTTATAGCATCTATGCAGTATGAACGTTTGGTAGCTTCAATAGCCAAGGGCGAAAAAAATTCTAAACTCAATAATTTAGCAGATGAGTTATTGAAAAATTATGCAAATACTCCTTATGCTTCTCTTGCAGCTTTACAGTTAGCTAAATTAGCTGTTAATCAAAATGATTTAACAGAGGCTACTAATAGATTGGTTTCAATTATTGATTATGGTCATGATCAAACTTTACAATCTATTGCTCGGTTACGTTTGGCACGAATTTTATTAACTCAAAATCAAGCTAAAGATGCGTTGAAGTTGTTATCTAAAAGTGAAGAGAAGGCTTATATTCCAATTTTTTTGGAAGAGAAAGGAGATATTCTTAATAATTTAGGCCATTACAAAGACGCATTAAAAAGTTATTTAGCTGCTAAGCAGGCTTTTGGAAATTATGCCGAGCAACCTTTGTTAGAAATGAAAATTAATAATTTGGCATATGCTTGATGAGAAATCTAATGAATAGAATTTATATTTTCTGTGTTTTTATTTCCTTGTTATTTTTAACAGCATGTGCTGGGTTGGGTGAAGATAATTCACCTATGCCAGCACCATTGACTACTTATCCTTTTCAATTGCAGCCGGTATTATTGTGGTCTCTTGCAACGGGTAGAGGTATGGACGATGATTATTTAAGGTTAAGACCGGTTATTCAAGAGAATCAAATTTTTGTTGCAAGTAAATCCGGTCTTGTTACCGCTTTAGAATTAACACATGGTCATAAATTATGGCAAAAAAATATTAAGCAAATTATCACGAGCGGTCCCGCCGTCCAGGATGGAATAGTTGTAATTGTTACCAAGCAACCTGAAGCTATAGCATTAGCGACAGATACAGGAAAGGTTTTATGGCGATCAAAACTACCTAACCAAGTCTTAGCTCCTCCTGCTATCGGAGAAGAAAAAGTTATTTTTAAAACAGCTGATGGGCAAGTGCTAGCATTAGGATTACAAACTGGTGAATTGCTATGGTCCTATGAACATGGTTCACCTATGTTAATCCTCAGGCCAAGTAGCGCACCACAAATTATAGATAATAAAGTTGTAGTTGGTTTTTCTGATGGAAAATTGGCAGTGCTGAATCTAAGAAACGGTAGTTTATTATGGGAAAGAAATATTGCTTTTCCACAAGGTGTAACTGCTGCTGATCAACTCATAGATATTGCTGCGGATCCAATATTATCCTGTGACGTAGTTTATGTAGTGACTTATCAAGGTCAATTAGCAGCTGTTTCTTTACGTTCAGGTCGAGTTTTATGGCAAAGAAATTTCTCAAGTTATTCCGGTCTTACTGTCGGAAGTAGTTTGTTTATAACAGATGCTGAAGGTAGAGTATCGGCGATTAACCGCTCTACAGGTGAATTACTTTGGCAACAACAGGCATTACTTCATCGGGGCTTAACGACACCCGCTTTATATGGCAATAGTTTAATTATAGGTGATAAGGAAGGCTACATTCATTGGCTTGCTCAATCCGATGGCCATCTTTTAGCAAGAGATCTGGTCCATGATAATGCGAGTATTATAGCTAATCCAGTTGTGGTGTACCCGATAATATGTATTTTAACCAGGGAAGGTGGTTTATCGGCTTGGACGCATACAACCTTACCCGTATGACAACTTCCGTTTTCCCAAGTATTGTTCTTGTAGGCCGACCAAATGTAGGAAAGTCAAGCTTATTTAATTGCTTGACTAAAACTCGACAGGCGTTGGTTGCAAATACCCCGGGCTTAACTAGAGATAGGCTTTATGGTAAAGGAGTCGTGGGGAACCAAGCCTATATTATAGTGGATACTGGGGGCTTAACAGGAGATAAAGAAAAGGATATTGCTTTTTTAATGGAACAACAAACAAAACGTGCAATAGCTGAAGCTGATCATGTTTTGTTTTTAGTTAATGCAAGGGAAGGACTTTCAGCTTTAGATCAGCAACTAGCACAACGTTTACGCAAATTAAATAAAAAAATTACCTTAGTGATTAATAAAAGTGAAGGTTTAGATCCTATTTTATTACAAAATGAGTTTTCACCGTTAGGTTTTGATGTGGAAACAATTGCAATAATTTCTGCCACTCATAGTTTAGGTATTAGTCAATTAATGGAAAAAGTGTTAAGTCATTTTCCTAATATTAAAACTTCAACCATGGAGAAGTCACTTTTAGAAGAAGATATTTCTCCAAGAATAAAGGTATCTATTATTGGAAAACCTAATGTAGGGAAATCAACTCTATTGAATAGAATTTTGGGAGAAGATCGAGCTATTGTTTTTGATCAAGCTGGAACCACACGCGATAGTATTGCAAATGATATGGAGTATCGAGGTAAATTGTATACCTTCATTGATACTGCAGGAATTCGGCGAAAGTCAAAAACAACACAAGAAATAGAAAAATTTTCGATAATGAAAAGTCTGCAAGCTATTGAATCAAGCAATGTTGTTTTGTTGATAATTGATGCACAAAAAGGCATTAGCGAGCAAGATTTGCATCTTTTGGGCTTTATTTTAGAAAGTGGGAGAGCGCTTATTATTGCAGTAAATAAATGGGATGGTTTGTCTAATGAACAAAGAATGCAAGTCAAAAGAGATTTGGATCGTCGGTTACAATTTGTACCATTCGCTAAACTTATTTTTATTTCGGCTCTTCATGGAACAGGTGTTGGTAATTTATTTACATTGATCCAGCAGGCCTATCGATCCGCAACACAATGTTTAACAACTTCACGTTTAACGCGTTTATTAGAACAAGCTGTGAGTGCTCATCAACCGCCTTTAAGTCGGGGACGAAATATTAAATTACGTTATGCTCATCCAGGAGGATATAATCCCCCTGTAATCCTTATCCATGGACAACATGCTAGTTTTTTACCGGAATCTTATCGTCGATATCTTGAAAATTTTTTTCGTAAGGCACTAAAAATTGTTGGTACTCCCATTCGGATTGAATTTCGAGATAAATAAACAATTTATTAAATAAAGTTTCGGTTCAAGTATGAAAAATTAAGAGAAAATAGCTAATAGTTCTTTGGCTTTTTTTCGTTCTGATCCTTTGCTGCTAATATTACGCTGAACTATTAACGAAATAATCATTGCTCCTTTATAAATATCCCGAGTAAATTCTGTGTCATGATTAGAAATAATTACTTGAATCCCTTTTGCAGCTAAATTTCTTGCCGTGATAGCTAAGGAAATATGTTGTGCATGGCTAAATCCTTCAGATGTGTAATGTGTAAAATTTGCAGTTTTAGATAATCCAACATAAGGAGGATCACAGTATATGACATCTCCTTGTTTTGCGTACCTCAACGTGGCTAAAAAATCGCCATGAATAAATTTAGCTCTTTTTGCATGCATATAAAAATATTGCATTTCCTTCTCAGGAAAATAAGGATTTTTATAGTAACTAAATGGCGTATTAAATGCCCCTTTTTGATTAAATCGTGCTAATCCATTAAAGCAGTGTTTATTTAAATATAATAATAATGCGGCTCTTTGGCGATGATCTTTACATTCATTAAATAGCCGACGTAAACGATAAAATTCCTCTGGTGAATTAAAATTATCATGAAAATAAACTCGACAATAATCGATAAATAATTGACCTTCTTGCTGCAAGTATTTATATAATTGAATTAAATCAAAATTGCTATCACCTAATAAATAAGCAGGGTATGAGGTATTAAGAAAAACTGCAGCAGAACCTAAAAAAGGTTCCATTAATCGGTCAGTTTTCGATAGATAAGGTTTTAGTTTATCGAGAATTCGATGTTTATTTCCTGCCCATTTTAAAAATGATTTCATATTAAATAAAGTCTAAACGAAATTGACTATTAAAAAAAGTTTGAAATTTATTTAAAATAAAAGATAATTAAATTTTAAATTATGATAATTTTTTATTGAAATTAATATATACTATAAATTAAAAAAATTTTTTTAAAATTGGCTATGGAATCCATTAAATTCGAAAAAGGAGCTCTTATGATCGATCAATTGTCAATTGAAAAAGAACATAATCTAGAAGTAAGAGCAATAATTGGTAGAAATGAAATCGATGGTTCTAAGAAAAGAAAAAGGAGATTATCCGGACCGAACTCACAGGGAGAAAAAGCACTAATAAAAAAAGATCCAATTTGGTTAGTAAGTCCTAAAACACAAATTACAGTTTTTAATAGTTGTCTTTCTTCTTTAGACGAAGTGGTAGCGACTCCTGCGTTTAATGTTAATGTGATTGAAAGTGCCTGTGATAAAGATTTTAAGCTTTTTGATGTCATTAATAATAGTAAATATGTAGGTTTTATCGATAGTGCATTGGCCAGTCTCGCTTTGTTTGCCGTTGCTATAAATGTTTATGTAATTAAATATTGTAAATTGCGTGAAGTAGAAAAAAATAGCAATTATTTTTATTTTAGTCGTTTATTTAAATCTTTTAATGAGGAAGAAATTAAAAATAAAATGGGTGAAATTAAGCAGGACACTCCTAACACTGACGAACCGATAACTTATGAATATTTACAAACCGTTGCTTACTTTTACCCGCCTGATATATCACCGATAGCATGCTGCAGGCGTCGTTTTTTTGCGTCAAGTGAAGATAAACGGCGACTAAGAGCTTTAGATTTATTTTTGAAAAATTCTAAACAAAAAAAACTCGACAAACTGCTTAAAGAAATTACCAATAAAAGGGAAGGAATTAAAACTGAGGATCAGAGTTTATTCGATCAAAATCTTGAATCCTATTTAGAAGCCGCCGCTTATTTTTATCTGCCTGATATACCACCTATTATATCCTGGCGACGTCGTTTATTAGCTTCAAAGAATAAAAAAAGACAAAAAAAGGCATTAGATACATTTTTAAATAGTATGCTAGTTGAGCTGAATAAAAAAATTACCGAACAGGTTTGTAATCTATTAAACAATGAAGTTTATGAATTAAATGAGGAAACAGAGTTTAACTATTTCACAACAAAAAAAAATGATAAAAATAATTGGACTATTGTTTTAGATGAAAACTATAAGGAAAAATTTTTTGGACATGTAGATCATTTAATAAAAGCAAATTCGGATACGACTATAAAGAAAAATCACGAAAAAAAAAATAATATCATTATGCCAATTCTTTCTGCTTTAGGGCAGGCTAGCTTTATTTATTGGATTTTACTATTTCTTTTTTATTTTATTCCAACGGCTCCAGTTGTTACAACTGCGATGATTTCTATTATTCCATTGGGTATGAGCTTATTAGTGGCTTTACCATTATTGTTAATTTATAACATTATTAAAGCTAATAACACTTATAACACCCACCAAGAAATGACAAAAGATGTAATAGAAAATCAACATAAAGAAATGCTTGAAAAAAAATTAACTTGTTTAAATAAGCAAAATTTATATGTGAAATTTACTCAAAATAAAGAGGCTTTTTCGACTATAAGATTGAAATATTCACCCTTGTTAAAAAAATTACATGCAGTGATTAATAAACGGCGTTTTAGTAAATTTCATGCCAAATGCATGGGGTTTCTTGATGGTTGTTTTATGCCTCTATTTGTGGGCTGGGTACTCTTAGACGCAACTAAAGTTATTCTGACTTATGCATTATGTCCTTATACTATTGCTTTTACTAACTTTACACCTATAGGTTTATTAGCATCAGCAGTTATTGCTGTTGTAGTTCTCATAATAGGTATTAGTTATGGAATTTATAAAGCTCGCGAAGAAGGAAGAAAACATGATGTTAGATTTAATGACTTAGAAGCTAAAATTAACGCATTAGAAATAGAACGTGGAGATAAACTAATATTAAAGAAAGATTACGATCGAATATTACGTCGTTTTAGTAGCACAAAGCCGTTATGGACTGATCTTAAAAAAGGTATAAATCGATGTATGGCAGTTATCAAACGTTTAGGTACCGGTAGTTTGGTTTTTCGTTTGGTTCTGTGGGCGCCTTTAATGGCTATATATGCTGCGATTGTTGCATCTAGCACGATACCCATATTCTTTCCCATTATATTAATTATAGGCACAGTTATAGGAGCTTTTGCTCTGGCTTCTTGCTATTTATATGCTTACAATGTTGAAAGTAAAACGACACAAGCACAAAGAATAATTGAGTATTTTGTCCAAAGTGAACAACTTATTGATGTAAATCAGAAAGTGACATGTTCATCTGAAAGTTCAGCAAACCAAGATGCAAGGGAAGCTTCAAGACCAGCTGAAAATTTTATTAAATCCCAAAATGATACAGAATTTTCAAGCCAACAATTTGCACAAGGGAATGATTCA
>CASFML010000067.1 GCA_949295795.1 uncultured Gammaproteobacteria bacterium
AATGCAAGGTGCAGAAGTCTTTAAAATTGCTGTGAATAAATTAAGTGCCGTTTTAGAGGAAACCTTGGCGGCCAATCAAATTGATAAAAAGGATATTGATTGGTTGATACCGCACCAAGCTAATTTAAGAATTATTCAATCCATGGCGAATAAACTCAAAATGACACTGCAGCAAGTCGTGATTACTATAGATCGGCATGGCAATACTTCAGCGGCTTCTAGTCCATTGGCTTGAGATATCGCTGTGCGTGATGGTCGCATAAAACGTGGCCAATTATTGTTAATGGAAAGTTTTGGTGCGGGGTTGGCGTGGGGGTCTGCTTTAGTACGCTACTAAGAGGACATTTTTAATTGCACAATGCGGGCCAAAAAACCTTGTTTTTCGGTGTTTCGTGACTCACATACTCTATGTATGCTCCGTTACGATACTCAAAAAACCATGTTTTTTGTCTCAGTCTAGCGCAATTGACGTCCTCTATAAAAAATTATCCTTTTTAGTTTCGATTTTATAATACTTAATTTAAATATTTGCATGGGCCATTATGAATAAAAAAACTGCTTTTCTTTTTCCGGGTCAAGGTTCGCAAGCCTTAGGTATGTTATCGACGTTCGCGGAACGTTATTCTATCATTCGCGAAACCTTTATGAAGGCTTCACATGTTTTAAGATTTGATCTCTGGGAACTGTGCCAAGACGGCCCAGAAGCGGTGCTCAACCAAACTGAAAATACTCAGCCGGCTTTATTAACCGCCAGTGTGGCTTTATGGCGGCTTTGGCAGGAGCATAATGGTCTTAAACCTACTTTTATGGCAGGCCATAGCTTAGGCGAATATTCTGCCTTAGTGTGTGCGGGGTCATTGGATTTTCTGACGGCAGTTGATTTAGTCGCTAAACGTGGACGTTTTATGCAATCGGCGGTACCCGTCGGTGTGGGAGCGATGGGGGCTGTCGTGGGTTTAGAGCGTGAGAAAATACAGACTTTATGTATAGAAGCCGCTGAAGGTGAAGTGTTATCACCCGCGAATTATAATTCTATCGGCCAGACCGTTGTAGCCGGGAATGCCGCTGCCGTGCAGCGTTTGTTGGATCGGGCTAAACAGGCTGGCGCTAAGTTAGCAAAACTTATTCCTGTTAGTGTTCCATCGCATTGTGCTTTAATGGAACCTGCTGCAAAACAACTCGCACGCGTATTGGAAGACATTACCATCAATGTCCCTCATATTCCTATTATCAATAATGTCGATGTCGCTATCGAACATGATCCCAGTTTGATAAAAAAGGCATTAGTTGATCAATTGACTAGTCCTGTGCGTTGGGTAGAAATAATACAAGAACTTGAGAATCGCGGCATTAAAGAAATGATAGAATGCGGTCCAGGTAAGGTGTTAGCTGGTTTGAATAAACGTATTGTATCGGTACCGACCATTCCACTCCGTGATCCTGAAATATTACAAGATACCTTAATAGGTTAAGGACAGATTTATGTTATTGAAAGATAAAGTAGCATTAGTAACAGGAGCGAGTCGTGGTATTGGTGCGGCCATTGCCATGGCAATGGCGCAACAAGGTGCATGTGTGATGGGAACCGCGACAACTGCGGCCGGTGCAGAACAAATTTCTCGTACGTTACAAGAACAAAATTTCAAAGGTCAAGGTTTAATATTGGATTTAAAGGATGAATCGTCCATTAAAAATTTAATGACTGAATTAAAACCGTTTGGATCACCCCATATATTGGTGAATAATGCGGGCATTACGCGGGATAATTTATTATTGCGAATGAAAGCAATAGAATGGGATGAAGTGATAAATACTAATTTAACCGCTATTTTTAAGCTCACACAATTATGTTTAAAACCGATGCTAAAAGCACAATCTGGTCGTATTATCAATATTGCTTCTATAGTAGGATGTACAGGAAATCCTGGTCAAGCTAATTATGCGGCCGCTAAAGCCGGTTTAATTGGTTTTACTAAAGCATTGGCTCAAGAAGTTGCCACGCGAAATATTACTGCCAATGTGGTGGCGCCAGGATTTATTGCAACCGATATGACCCATCAACTCAATGAAAATCAACGTACGATGTTATTAGAAAAGATTCCCGTCAAACGTTTGGGTACCGTACAAGATATTGCGCATGCTTGTGTCTATTTAGCTTCTGATTGGGCTAATTATGTGACAGGTAATACATTACATGTCAATGGCGGAATGTATATGAATTGATCAAATAGATTTTCAAAGTCAGGTTTAATTTTTATTAACCATTAAACTTACAATTAATTTAATTAAAGTGGCTTGCGTTCATTCAGGAATTGAATAAACTAAGCCACAGGTTTTATTTATACTAAAGGGGAGATTCTCAGTGAGTACAATTGAAGAGCGTGTCAAGAAGGTAGTAATCGATCAACTTGAGATCAATGAAGGAGAAGCCACAATGGAAGCTTCTTTTGTCGATGATTTAGGTGCTGACTCTTTGGATACCGTGGAATTAGTCATGGCCTTAGAAGAGGAGTTTGATACCGAGATTCCTGATGAAGAAGCTGAAAAAATTCGTACTATTCAGCAAGCGGTGGACTATATTAAACACCATCAAGCTGAAACTGAAGACTCAGAAGAAACTGAAGAATAAAATCCAGGTAGATTAGCTGCAAATCAAAGCAACTCGAGTGCAGGGGGTGAGTAACGTGAAGAAAAAGCGACGTATAGTAGTAACCGGTATCGGGATGATGACACCGTTAGGTTTGAATACCAAAACAACGTGGGAAGCCATATTAGCCGGAAAAAGTGGAGTAGCTGCTATCACTCAATTTGATGTTTCCGCTTTTCCCTGCCAAATCTCAGCGAGCGTGCGTGGTTTTCAGGCGGAAAATTATGGTATTACGCCTAAAGAAGGCCGCAAAATGGACTTGTTTATTCAATATGGCTTAGCCGCAGCGATGGAAGCCATGGCTGATGCAAAACTTGAAGTCACCGAAAAGAATGCGGATAGGATCGGTGTGGCTGTAGGTTCTGGAATTGGTGGATTACCTTTCATTGAGGAAAATCACACAAAATTAGAAAAAGGGGGGCCGCGTAAGATATCACCCTTTTTTATACCCGGTGCCATTACCAATATGCTTGCGGGCCAAATCTCTATCCGTTACGGACTGCGTGGACCCAATATTGCGGTGGTTACCGCATGTACCACGGGGACGCATAATATTGGTCTAGGTGCTCGTACCATTCTTTATGGTGATGCCGATGTCATGGTGGTCGGTGGCGCAGAAATGGCCACTACTCCTTTAGGTTTAGGCGGATTTTCTGCCTGTCGAGCCTTATCGAATCGTAACAAAGATCCACAAGCGGCAAGTCGTCCCTGGGATAAAGCGCGCGATGGCTTTGTGTTAGGCGATGGCGCAGGTATTTTAGTCCTAGAGGAATATGAGCGTGCTAAACAGCGTAATGCGCCAATCTATGCTGAATTAGTGGGTTTCGGGATGAGTGCCGATGCTTACCATATGACGAGTCCCGCACCCGAGGGGCAAGGGGCTATGGCCGCCATGTTAAACACCTTGCATGATGCGAATATCGATAAAGAAAAGGTCGCGTATATTAACGCGCATGCGACTTCTACCTTACAAGGTGATTATTTAGAATTAAGAGCTATTCGTCGAGTGTTTGGTGATTACGCGAAGAAGCTAGCGATTAGTTCGACTAAATCCATGACCGGCCATTTACTCGGTGCAGCCGGTGCCGTTGAAGCGATATTTACCATCCTTGCCTTAAAGGATCAAAAAGCACCGCCTACCATTAATTTAGATAACCCTGGAAATCCACCGGATAGCAATATTCCGGATGATGATTTCGTGGGTCTCAATTTTGTTCCGAATGTACCACAAGAATTAAAAATGGATTATGCACTCTCTAATTCTTTTGGATTTGGTGGAACCAATGCCTCATTGCTTTTTGCACGATTGTAACGCCTATGCATAAAAGATTGACACTGATTTGCATTGTCATTCTGATGGTCGGTTTTTTATGCAGTTATTTTGTCTCGCATTATCATCGTTTTTTGGTTAAGCCTTTAAACCCCACACAAACCATCCGTATCGTTTTTGCTCCCGGCTCATCCGTACATCATTTAATTGCGGATTTACAACAGCAAGCCGATATGTCGCATCCGCGTTATTTTTTATTGTTAGCTTATCTTAAAGGGGCGACCAATAAATTAAAAACCGGTGAATATCAGTTTGATCCAGGAACTACGCCGAGTCAGTTATTGGATCAAATGTTAGCCGGGAAAGCCATTTTTCATCGGTTTACAATAGTTGAAGGTTGGACCTTTCAACAATTAATCAGCGCATTGAATAATCTAGATTCTGTTAAAC
>CASFML010000068.1 GCA_949295795.1 uncultured Gammaproteobacteria bacterium
CGTGTCAATACGCTACTTGAATCCTTTAATACTGTAGAGAATTTTAGCGACCTCCTCTATGGGGCACGTAAATCCTTAATTGAAAAAACTGCCATTGCGCAAATGCAACAGTATAATTTTTTCCGTAATACCGGTCATGAGATTCATACCTACCATGATTTTAGTCGCATTGCCCACCAAGAAGGTCTAGGTGTTCCGTTAGGAACGGATAGCTATCGCGGCGAGATGAGTTGGGATGCTATTCGAAAGGCCTTACAAACAGAATTCGAAACGAGTTATACGCTATTTAATTTACCGACATTATTAACCGAGAATTTACAAGGATTATTGCTAAAAGCAGGTTATAGTGGCGTTAAGTCCATTGATAGCAGCTATACGGTGGGAACAGATGACAGTGAAGTTGAAAAAATGACGCGATTAATAAAAAGCTTCTTAAGCGCTGATTTTCAAACTATTGACTGGCAAGATTTTTTCATCATTGATGATGAAAGCTATAACATCATTGATGTTAATTGGGAATTTATAAAAAATCTTTTTTTTAAGCAATTAACGTCAGAAAATTATTTTAAAGTGTGTTCAGATGAAGAATTTAATCAACATCTATGGAATTTATTAAACCATATCAAAACAACTCATAATAATTACTTTACGTTGCTGGCAAAGATTCAACCTAAAACCTTTAATACACTGTTTTATAGATTAGAAAAAAAAAACTCTAAAGCACTGCAAGAAAAGATCATCGCTTTATTCTTTGAAAAAGATGAAACCGGTTTAACGCCCCTAAAAGTAATTACGCGGAAAAACCCAGAAATTCTAACGCGTTTGTTGGATTTTATTGATTCAGATCCTTGTCATCTAGCGTTGATCCAAGCGCTTTTGATTAAGCATAGTGATTTCGTCGGGGATAGTTTTGCCTATGCTAACCAAAAACAGGTTCAATCCGAATTTATCTTGTTAAATTATATCCTTCAACATCCTGAAACATTTAAACCGGATACTCCCGAAACCTGTTTATTTTCGGAAAATTTAACTGAAATTCAACAGAGCTTGTCGAATTTAATAACAATAGGCGCTGATATTACCCAAGAAACAACGCTGCTGCGTTTTTTAAGTTCGTTTCCTACTACGCTACCTCAACCATCAGAAAAGATTGTTAATTTTTTATTTATTTCTTTAAGTCATCTAGATGATAAACCACTTATCAAGAATATAATTAACCAATATTCAGCATTGTTATTAAAAAACTTCTCAATCAATTATTTTAAGGATCAAAATAAAAATCTAGGCTTTATTACTGAAAAATTACTCGATGCTTACGCTAATGAACTGGCTGAGAGAAGAAATACGCATGTCGAATATATCACTCAGTTTTTCAACTATCCCTTTGGATATTCTACTTCAGAAAAATTAACGGCCTTAACTGTCATCAAAGACATTTTAAATAATGATTCGAATGTCGAAAAAAAAGAACAGCTACATAAAGCTAAATCCGCTTATCCCGCATTACGTAACGGCAGGCTCAGTCAGTTATTCAAAGCCTGTACTCAGGATACCGTCACATCACAGATAAAGATTCAACTACACATTTAACCCCGATATATATTTATTTTTTAGATCAATCGCTTAAGCTTTAGCTAAGAAATCTCCTTTATAGTTCCATACAAATTCTATAATCATTTATTTTTAACCACAAGGAAGTCACCTCTAAAATTATTAAAAATCCATGTCAACTTTCATTTCCTTCGATTCTACCTTAAACCAGAACAAATGCTTCCAAAACACACCACCCTCAAAACTTAATATTAATAATTTACCCCCCCTATCTAAAGAATGGTTAGACCTATTAGAAAATAAATGTCGTGAAATTAAACCCAACTTAACAAAAAATATCTTTTTTAAACATATCGGTGACACGAGTGAATATAAATCTAAAAAGATTTTATTAGAACAATTATCACTGCTCTTTCATGGAATTTCAGGTCATTTTGTTTCGCAACGGGGATGTTTTGATAGTGAAGCTTGCCAATTATTATTACTCGGATTAACCGAAGACATACAAGAATGTACACAGGGTTTTCACATCCGTGTGAATAAGCTAGTCAATTCACTACACGTTCCGAAAGGCCTCGATCAATTATTATATTTAGTACGGCAGAGCTTTATTCAGGAAATTGCTAGCCGTTTAACGGTTGAGGTTCCCGCTATTTATCAAGTTCATGTAGTGGATCGAGTGATTCGAGTGGCTGAAAAGCTGGGCTTAGGCATCACGCCGAATATAAAAAAGGATATCTATAAAAGCTCATTATCAGGCAAGCAGATACGCAAGAGGTTAAAATTCGAATTTGAACAACATTATACGCCCTTTAAAATTCCTTTTTTATTAGCTGAACAATTGCAAGCTATTTTAAGCTTACACCATTATCAAGGGGCTAAATCCGATCATTACAACAGTGAAACCGCTGAGGATCTCGTTTCATTAATAAAAAATTTTTTTTCATCGTCTGATGTTCAAAATCTGGATTTTTACCAATTTTTTATACGAAAACTTGACTCATTCGATGAGCTAACGCTGCTTTATGATCTTAATTGGCCGTTAATTCGACAGCTTTTTTTTAAAGAATTGCTCAATGAAAAATACTTTATTAATGAACCACAACCCACTCATTTAATAGCGTATGCTTATTTTCAAACATTACTTCCTGAAAAAGCCGATCCTGAAATAGAAACTCGCTTTATTAATAACTATCTAGAATCAAAAAATTATAATGCTCTACTAGATGATTTTGACCATATTCAGACTACTTGCTCTGATTATTGGCAGAAATTAATTAAAAACCCGATCATTGTAGAAAATATTGATCAATTTTTTGAATTTTTTGGGAATCAAACTCATGCGTTAGCGCCTCATGTTCGATTAAAAGGATTGAATCAAAGTTATGCGCTTTTTTTTTTGCAAACTAAGAAATTTATTTTAAGTCGAATCATTAAGGAGTCTGCAATCAATCTAAGTATTATCAGTGATAATTTACTTTTCAAAGCAATGAAATTTCATCCAGAAATCATCGAGGAACTGCTTAATCTCTTTCTAAAAAAATATAATAATCAACCTCGACATTTTTTTAATTTATTAATCAAACAAAACAGTCACGAATTTAACCTGTTAATGCAAGCTGCTCGCTACCATCCGCCCACTTTGCAAAAACTATTATTGATATTAAATCAACAATGTCGCCATTATGAAGATAATGAGATTTTAGCATTATTTCTTAGTCAAAATAATGAAGGTTGGAGTCTTTTTACCTTAGCCGCTAGATATGATCTAAAAGCTACCCCATTCATCTTTGACTTCATCCAGGAAAATCCCCGCTATTTTGATTTAGAAATACTAAACATCATCTTGAATCAAAAAGTGAACGCTAAATGGGGCTTTTTAGAATTATTGATTCGCTATCAATCTCAGACGGAGCTCATTCGCTGTTTGGATTTTATAAGCTCACGCTTTCAGCATACTCAAAATAAAGACTGGTTAGCATTAATTTTAAATAAAGAATATACAGGAAATTTATTACACTTAGCCACTCAATCCACCCACGATGCCTTTCGGGCCCTTTTAAATTTTATCAGTCGACACAGCCAACAGCTTGAGTCAGAAACCTTACAACAGCTTTTTTTAGAAACCAATGATAAGGGTTGGAATTGTTTGCATCAAGCAGCTTATACTCATGCGTCCCATCTAAAACTTATTTTTGAATTTATTGGTGAACATAGTGCACAATTTAATGCCGCAAGCGTGTGTCGCATGTTGTTAGCGCAAAATCAAACTCAGCATAATTTTTTACATTTTGCTGTCTCTTCAATGGAGTCAGTCGAAAGCACTTTTAGATTTTTAAAGCAACATATTGATTTTTTTGATAAATCTGATTTACAACAATTACTGCTACAGAAAAATTGCGATGGCTGGAATTGTTTAAGCGCATCTTACCGTCATTCATTGAGTAGCAAGATGATTTTAGATTTTATTAACGATAACCCGGATAAATTTCCTCAAGAGGTCGTTAAAGAAATTATCCTGCAAAAAAACAAACACAATTATACGTGTTTGCACTTAACCGCTCATTTCCAACCGGATTCTTTAAGGGTTATTTTAAACTTCATTGAGCAACGTTTTGAATTATTTGTCAATGACCTTAAACTATTATTTCAAACGCCCAGTAAATTTCAGCGAATGACGCTGTTTCAAGCGTCAAATAGGCCACCCAATTTATTAGAACTGAGTTCAAAACATCAACCAGAATCCGTTAAGCATTTCTCTTCTTTTTTAAACAACCATGCCAATAGCTTCAATTTAAAAAAACCCTTTTTAAAAAATTTTATTAATCAAACCGTCAATAAGAATTTATTAAGCGAGGAGCTTGCACCCACCACTTCTAGAAGAAAATAGTTATTGTTATAAATACTTAAACAATTTTATTTCTTATATTTTTAATTTTACCTTAATAAAAAAGCTTTAAAATTTAGATATTATTAATTTAATGGTCGATTAAACATGTCAAATAATCATTATCAAGTTTCAGGCATAAAATTTTTCTTTGAAATCAAGAGTATCTCAATCAATCAGTCAAGAAAAACTCATAACGCCTATTGTTTCTGTAAATGAAATAAAAAATAATAATGATGAACAAGCTTTATTCGTTTATCTCAATAATGCGTATCAACATTCAGTTAAACAATCCAATTTACAATCTTTAGAAAAAAAATATCAGAAATTAACAGGTAAACCATGCGTCATCCTGTTTCCTTCGGTACAGGAAGTTTATGAAAAACAAATTCTTCCGAAAAAAATATTTGATTATCTTGGTGAGGTTTATGAAAAAAATCTTTTAAAATTAACAAAACAAAATAACGAATCAATCAATACTCAAAAACCAAAAAACCTATTTGTTAAAATGAAAAATTTCTTTAAGCCTAGGAGAACTATTGACACAGACAAGACTCATGAACAACCATTTCTATCTTACACTAAATAATTGACTTGTTAGCAACAAAATAATAAGAAATTAGTTAAATGTAAAATCTAGCTATTTAAAAAATTTGCAAGAAAGCGGGTTAATTTTTTAAAACACTACGTACAGCCAATGTATCGCTAAATTAGCCCCTGCTTAGTTACTTCAGAAAAAATAACATTATTTTTTAAGCTTTATCACGATTGCGAGTTATTTCCTGCGCCACTCTGTTCCCTTGGCGGTATCTTCTAAAACAATATTTAAATTCAATAATTCATCCCGTATCTTATCCGCTTCTTGCCAATTCTTTGCGGCTCTCGCGGCATTACGCGCTGCAATTAAATGATTAATCTTATCAACATCCGTCGTGTCAGGAGCGCCCAGTTTTAAAAACTGTTCAGGATCTTGCTGTAAAATCCCTAAGATACTGGCCAGATATTGTAAACATTCCGCCAATAATTGCGCTTGTGAGCTATCGCTTTCACGTAAACGATTGACCTCGCGTGCCAACTCAAATAAAACTGCCAGTGCGTCCGGTGTATTAAAATCATCATCCATTGCCCGCTGAAATTTCTCTAAATATTCACCTCTAAATTGTTCAACGTCAAATGTAGAAGCTGCTTTATTCACTAAACCGCGCAAGCTGGTATACAGACGTTGTAAGGCTGCTTGTGCCGTTTGCAGATTTTCTTGGCTATAGTTTATCGGACTCCGATGATGACTCGATACTAAGAAATAACGAACGACTTCCGCCGGATATTGCTGCAAGACTTCACGCAAAGTAAAAAAATTACCTAAGGATTTCGACATCTTTTGGCGATTGGTTTGTACAAAACCGACATGAATCCAGGTATTAACAAATTTATGATCGGTCGCCGCTTCCGATTGCGCAATTTCATTCTGATGATGCGGAAATACCAAATCCAAACCACCACCATGGATATCGAAATGTTCGCCCAATGCTGCCATGGACATCGCTGAACACTCAATATGCCAACCGGGACGCCCTGCTCCCCAAGGAGATTCCCAACTGGGTTCATCGGGTTTAGCTTTTTTCCATAAAACAAAATCTAAGGGATCCTTTTTAGTTACATCAACCGCAACGCGTGAACCACTACGTAATTTTTCCAAATTTTGATGCGCTAATTCACCATAGCTTTTAAATTTTTCTACTGAGTAACAAATATCGCCATTATCGGCTTGATAAGCATAGCCCTTATCGATCAACACTTGAATTAAATCGAGCATTTGAGGAATAGCCCCCGTCGCTCGGGGCTCATGCGTAGGAGCTAAGATATTTAATTGGGCAAAGTCTTCATGCATCGCTGCGATCATACGCTGTGTCAATGCCGACACGGTTTCATTATTTTCCTGTGCACGTTTGATAATCTTGTCATCGATATCGGTGATATTCCGCACATAATTAACCTGATAGCCTTGCATCCTGAGATAACGTAACATCACATCAAACGCAACTAATACGCGTGCATGACCAATATGACATAAGTCATAGACAGTCATACCGCACACATACATCCCCACCTTTTTGGCATGCATCGGTGTAAATTTTTGCTTTTTTTGGGTTAATGTATTATAAATTTTGAGCATGAAGTATTCTCTCGCGAATTTTTACATGACCTAATAGGCTAAATATTTTTGCCAGTTCAGGACCATCATGTCGACCGGTCAGTGCCAAGCGTAACGGTGTAAACAAGGCTTTAGCTTTAAGATTTAATTGTTTTTGTAACTGTTTTATCAGGGTTTTAAAATCTGAATGTCCTTCCAATAAGTTTAAAAGCGTTTGCCAATAGCCAGCATCAACCTCTCGCAAACATTTTTTAGTATCGTTAGAATAGTTTAGCGCGCTATTATCACCCAATAAAATACCCGCCCAGGCGACAGCTTCTTCGGGAAAACAGATAGTCCCGCGCATTAATTCAATAAAGTCGAATTTAACATCCTCTGGCACTAAATCTTGAAGTTTAGGTGCTAACCATGCCCATAGTTTATCATTAGATAGTTGTAATAAGGCTTGTTTTTGCCAATATAACAACTGAGTTTGATCATAACGGGCCGGTGATCTTCCGAGACGACTCAATGAAAATTGTTGCGCCAAAGCCTGGATATCCAAAAATTCCGGACAACTATAACTATGCCCTAAACGCGCTAAATAATTTTGTAAAGCTTCAGCAAAATAGCCCGCTTCTCGCAAAACTTTAATACTAAAACTCCCATGGCGTTTAGATAAGGGTGCGCCATCCTCTCCGACAATTAATGCCATATGACCATATGCTGGAATCGTTAAACCCAATGCTTGTAATAATAAAATCTGGCGAGGTGTGTTGGTTAAATGATCTTCGCCGCGCAATACATGTGTCACCTTCATTAATGCATCATCAATCGCATTACAAAAGAAAAAGGCTGCAGAACCATCACTGCGTTGAATCACAAAATCGCCGATGTCATCAGTGGCAAAACTCTGTTCTCCTTTAACAAAATCGTCAAAATTAATCATTTGTTGCGAGGGGACATGAAAACGCAAGCTGGCCAATTTACCTTGCGCTTTTTTTTCTGCAATTTGCTCTGCTGTTAATTGACGACATTGACCATTATAACGTGGTGGTTTTCCGAGCGCCAATTGTCGCTTGCGCATCATTAATAATTCCGCTTCACTACAAAAACAAGGATAGGCCTGACCCATACTGAGTAATTGCTCATAGTAAAGTGCATAAATGGCTTGCCGCTCAGATTGATAATAAGGACCGAGCCCCTTTTCTTGACTCGGACCTTCTTGCCAAGGTAACCCTAACCAGAGCAAATCTTCCTCTAATTCTTTAGCCAAGGCGAGCAACGAACGGGTCGCATCGCTATCTTCAATTCGTAATAAAAAACAGCCGGATTGCGAATGAGCAAATAAAAAATTAAATAAAGCGGTTCTTGCATTACCTAAATGAATATGGCCGGTAGGGCTCGGAGCGAAACGAGTTTTCATAATTAACTACTTGTTTAAAATGTTGGTATCTTAGTCCGGAATAGATAACTTAATTTAAAAGAACTTATTTTAAAAGTACTTATTTTAAAATAAGCACTATAAACTAATTTAGAACTTACGCTATGATTAAGCCTTATGTCGACCCTTTTTATATCCGATTTACATCTCTGTAGTGAACAGCCTGGTATAACGCAGCTGTTTCTGAATTTTTTACGTCAGCAAGCCCGGGAGACTGACGCTTTATATATATTAGGTGATCTCTTCGAAACCTGGATAGGTGATGATGATATAAATCCCTACAATAAAATCATTATAGCGGCACTCGCAGAATTAACCGGCAGTGGTGTAACGACTTATTTCATGCCTGGCAATCGTGACTTTCTTATCGGTCAGCGCTTTCTCCAGCAAACCGGTTGTCAGTACCTCGCCGATCCCACTGTGATTAACCTATATGGCCATTCAACCCTATTAACGCATGGCGATAGTTTTTGCAGCTTAGATACGGATTATCAACGCTACCGACGCTGGTCGCGCCGCCCCCTTTGGCAATCCCTATTCTTGCGTCTACCGGCGTCTTGGCGTCAGAAAATTGCCAATCATTTACGTGGGCAAGCGCATTCAAACTCATCAATGCCCACAGCGGCTAAATATGATGTGGTTTTATCCGATC